>NZ_FLUY01001769.1 GCF_900092655.1 Candidatus Thiosymbion oneisti | reverse complement strand
TATTCCTGCGCTCGCGCGCCTCGCATCTGACCGCTTCTCGCCTCGCTGAGAACGCAAAATAAGGCGAAATGGGGTACCAGGGGTAATGATTTCCTCAAAAAAAGCAACTATAAGGCGATCGTAACCTGCACATCAGGCAACAATTCGATACCATTCCCCACGCTGGCTTCACGGGTGTTTGATCGCCGATCTGCTCAGCGAACAGTGTGGGGGTGTGAAACCCACAGGCGCCGAGGAATTGCTGCGCGCTGAGGACCGGATCGGCCACACCCGGTCGGTACCGGCACTTGAAGCAGGTGGTAAATCAGAAGCTGTTTGGTCAAAACGGATCCTAGCGTCGTGTTGCGTTACGCCAGACTCGACGCCGTGCTCCGCCAGGCGCTTTCGCGCGCGGCTTAACACAACCCACGCAAAGCGAGGTCTGCGCGGGCAAGCAGCAGGTTGGGCGATCTAGGAGTAGGTTGCGTTAAGACGCTGGCACCGGCGCCACAGAAGATCAGCGAGCCTTTGAGCGTCGCAACGCAACACGTCCGGTCCCCCAAACAGCGCCAAATAATTCGGGATCACTTTTAACCAGACAACTTCTCAGAGGAGGGCTCGGAGTGAATAGGTTCAATCGTACTGTTACAGGATGGGTGTTGTGCGCAGGCCTCCTGCTGGCAGGCAGCGTGTTCGCCGGACCTGAAGCGGTGAAGGGCAGTGCTTCAGCGACAATAAAACAGACCAGCGAGCGCATGCTTGCAGCGCTCGAGCGACAACGCCCGGCGCTCGAGCGCAATCCTTCCCGGATCTACGGCTTGGTGGACCAGATTTTGGTTCCCCACTTCGACTTCGAGCGGATCACTCGAGCCGCCGTCGGCAAACAGCATTGGGGCAAGGCGACTCCGACTCAGCGACGGGCCTTGATCCAGGGGTTCCAGGAGCTGCTGATTCGTACCTACGCCAAGGCGCTGTTGAATTACTCCGGTCAGAAAATCCGCTACCTGTCGGAGGCGCCCGGTCGCCATTCCTCCGTGAGGGTCTTCACCGAGGTGCGGGAGCCGGGTGCGGACCCTGTCCCAGTCAACTACAAGGTCCACAAGAAGGGCGGGGTCTGGAAGGTCTTCGACGTGAAAATCGATAGTGTCAGCCTGGTGTCGAACTATCGCGGCAGCTTCAATGCCGAGATTCGCCGCAACGGCATCGAGGGCCTGATCAGCCGTATCAAGGAAATGAACACGAAGGGCAAGCAATGAGCGGGACTCGGATCGTCCTCCGAAAGCGCATTTGAAGTCGGTGGACAAGTTTCTCATCACCGGCGGCACATCGCTCAACGGCGAGGTCCGGATTGCCGGCGCCAAGAATGCGGCGCTCCCGATCCTGGCCGGTACCCTGCTCGCCGACGGCAAGATAACCCTGATCAATGTCCCTCATCTGCGCGACATCAGGACCACGATGGGGTTGCTCAGGTCTATGGGGGCGATCCTCAGGGTCAGGGAACGCGGGTGCATCGAAGCGGATGCACAGGAGATCACGCGTTTCTCGGCACCCTACGAGTTGGTCAAGACGATGCGGGCCTCGATCCTGGTGTTGGGACCCTTGGTGGGGCGCTTCGGGCGTGCCGATGTCTCTCTCCCCGGCGGTTGTGCCATCGGTGCCCGGCCGGTCAATCTGCACCTCGAGGGTCTGCGTGCCATGGGCGCGGAGGTCAGCGTAGAGAACGGCTATATCCGCGCCCGGGCGGAGCGATTGCACGGTGCCCGGCTGGTCCTGGAGCTGGTCACCGTGACGGGTACCGAGAACCTGATGATGGCCGCCGCCCTGGCCGATGGTGAGACGGTGATCGAGAACGCGGCCCGGGAGCCTGAGATCACGGACCTGGC
This sequence comes from Candidatus Thiosymbion oneisti, assembly GCF_900092655.1. Taxonomy (GTDB): domain Bacteria; phylum Pseudomonadota; class Gammaproteobacteria; order Chromatiales; family Chromatiaceae; genus Thiosymbion; species Thiosymbion oneisti. The sequence goes on along the minus strand of NZ_FLUY01001769.1, from coordinate 19,341 downwards.
GGAGTTCCTCAACGGCATGGGCGCGAAGATCAGGGGCGCGGGTACCGATCGCATCCGGGTGGAGGGCGTCGAGCGGCTCGGGGGGACCAGCTACCGGGTCCTGCCGGACCGTATCGAGACAGGGACTTACTTGGTGGCAGCGGCCATTACCGGGGGGCGCATTCTGTGCCGGGATACGCGTCCGGATCTGCTCGATGCAGTGCTGATCAAGCTCCGGGAGGCCGGGGCCCGCATCGATACCGGACCCGATTGGATCCTGTTGGATATGGCGGGGAGGCGCCCCCAAGCGGTCGATGTGCACACGGCTCCGCATCCGGCGTTCCCCACCGACATGCAGGCCCAGTTATGTGCCTTGAACAGCGTGGCCGAAGGCGTTGGGACCATTACCGAGACGGTGTTCGAAAACCGTTTCATGCACGTGTTGGAGCTGCAGCGTATGGGGGCGGACATCCAGCTGGAGGGAAACGTCGCCGTCTGCCGTGGCGTGGAACAGCTGACCGCCGCCCCGGTGATGGCCACCGACCTGCGTGCATCGGCCGGTCTGGTGCTGGCGGGACTGGTGGCGAAAGGGGAGACGCTGGTGGACCGCATTTATCACATCGACCGCGGCTACGACAACATCGAGGAGAAACTGGCGACCCTGGGGGCGCGTATCCGCCGTATCTCGGGATGACGGACCGGATGTCATAACCCAGGCCCATGGAATTCATCGATTCGCTGACAATCGCCCTGTCCAAGGGCCGTATCTTCAAGCAGGCGTTGCCCCTGCTGGCCCATGCCGGGATCGAGCCCTATGGGGATCCGGAGCAGAGCCGTAAGCTGATCTTGGAGACCAACCAGCCGCGCGTAAAGCTGGTGATCATCCGGGCCGGCGACGTGCCCACTTACGTGCAATACGGTGCCGCGGACCTGGGGGTGGCGGGCAAGGACGTGCTCATGGAGCACGGGGGCGCCGGATTGTACGAGCCGCTCGATTTGCGTATCGCCCGCTGCCGCCTGATGGTCGCGGGTGTGCCGGACGCAGACCCGGGTTCGGATCGATTACGCATCGCCACCAAGTATGTCGCGAGTACCGAACGCCATTTCGCGGCCAAGGGGCAACAGGTGGAGATCATCAAGCTCTACGGCTCTATGGAGCTCGCGCCCCTGGTGGGGCTTTCCGACCTGATCGTCGATCTGGTAGAGAGCGGCAGCACCCTCAAGGCCAACGGACTGGTGCCCCTGGAGCATATCGCGAACATCAGCGCCAGGCTGGTGGTCAACAAGGCGGCCTGGAAGATGAAGCACGCGTCCGTAATGGCCCTGCTGGCCCTACTGTGCGCGGCGGTCGAGCAAAATCCAACAGTGCGGGGCTAATGCGGATTTCGACCGATTTGCGTTGATTCGCGTTCATTTGCGGCAAAAGAATCATCCCCGACCGGATTTGAAAATGGCTGAAATTAGTCGCTTGTCCACTGCGGACCGGGATTTCGAACAGCGTCTCGAGGCCCTGTTGGCTTGGGAGTCGGTCTCCGATGCCGAGATCCAGGAGCGCGTGGATGCCATCATCAAGGCCGTCCGCGAGGGCGGGGATGCGGCCTTGCTGGACTACACGCGCCGGTTCGACCGCTGGCAACCCCGAACCGCCGCGGACCTGGAAATCCCAGCGGCCAGGATCGAGCAGGCCCGGAACGGCGTTTCCGCGGTGGAACGCGCTGCCTTGGAGCTCGCGGCCAAGCGCATCCATGACTACGCGGAACACCAGAAGCTCACGGACTGGAGCTTTCACGACGACCACGGCACCCTGTTGGGTCAGAAGGTGACCCCGCTAGATCGGGTGGGGCTCTATGTTCCGGGGGGGAAGGCGGCCTATCCGTCCTCAGTGCTCATGAACGCCATTCCGGCCAAGGTGGCGGGGGTCGCGGAGCTGATCATGGTGGTACCAACGCCGGCGGGAGAGCTCAACGACCTGGTACTGACCGCCGCTCATATCGCCGGGGTAGACCGCGTATTCGCCATCGGCGGTGCCCAGGCGGTGGCGGCCTTGGCCTATGGGACCGAGCGAATGCCTGCGGTGGATAAGATCGTGGGTCCGGGGAACATCTATGTGGCCACGGCAAAGCGCGCTGTCTTCGGCCAAGTCGGCATCGATATGGTCGCCGGTCCCTCGGAGATCCTGGTGCTGTGTGACGGCGGGACGGACCCGGACTGGATCGCCATGGATCTCTTCTCCCAGGCCGAGCACGACGAGGATGCCCAGGCCATCCTCCTGTCTTGGGACGGGGAATTTCTGGACCGTGTCATGGCCGCCATCGACCGCCTGCTGCCGACCATGGAACGCCGGGACGTCATCACGGCCGCCCTAGGCCGACGCGGCGCCCTGATCCGGAGTCGGAACCTGGAAGAAGCGGTCAGGATCGTCAACCGGATAGCGCCCGAGCACCTGGAGCTCTCGGTGGAACACCCGGAGACACTGGTCCCCGAGATCCGTCATGCCGGGGCCATCTTCATGGGACGCTATACGGCCGAAGCCCTGGGCGACTACTGTGCCGGGCCGAACCATGTGCTGCCGACCTCGCGCACCGCCCGCTTCTCCTCGCCGCTCGGGGTCTACGACTTCCAGAAGCGCTCGAGCCTGATTATGGCCTCCGCCCAGGGTGCCGAGGCCCTGGCGCGGACGGCCTCGGTCCTGGCCCGCGGGGAGGGCCTGACCGCGCACGCACGCTCCGCTGAGTATCGAGGGAATGCGTAGCTCCGATGTCAGACCGCAGAAAACAAGACCTCATTTCCGGGAATATTGCTGTCACTGCAAGCGCAGTGCGTTTGTTACCATCAACGAAAGGATGATTCTTCGTCAAGCCAAAACCATAAGCGGCAGCAAGTTCAAAGACCGATGATTGTGGCTCATAGGAGAAAAGCTGCCGGGATCTTGCTAAGCCGGATTCAAGAAGACCTTTGTCACGGATACCTGAACTTCCACCGTGCTCAGCAAGCAGCATTCCATGAACTGAAATGGCAACTTCATCCAAGATCCATCGAGGCTCGGTCATTTGGCAAGTTCACGAAAGGCATTGCGGTATCTTTTCAACAGCTTGAATCTGGGACTCGAAATCTGTCGGGTCCCGACACTTACAAGATATTGGCGCACCCTTTGTTACAGAAGATGAAGTGGCACCACTGCGGGCGGCGTGACCTGGACCTGATGCCCATGCCAGACGGATAAGGTGAAAAATGTCAAAACTATCGGTTAAGTCGGCAACTCACATCAAATCTCTACAAGCAAATAAAGGATTGAAATCGGTATGAAATCCAAGTGGCTCAAGGCGGCTATCGACATCGATCGTCCGATTCTGATCTTCTTATTCTTTTTTCCTTGGTCTATTTGGTTTATCTATAGAACATCATTTACGATCGACGATATCCGCTATTTTTGTCTTCTCGATGACGCCATGATATCGATGGCGTACGCAAAGAACCTGGTCAATGGATATGGTCTCAACTGGGCCAGGTTCGGAGAACCCGTGGAGGGATTTACTACTCCACTGTGGACATTCTTGATGATCCCCGTCAATGCATTGCCTGTTGGGCTCAACTACAAAAGCCTGTTCATTCAGATTTTTTCAATGATATTATTGGCCCTTAACATATTGATGATACGTGAGTTGATGGTCACTCACTTCGGCTTCGGGGCGAAAAGATACTGGTTTCCGGCTGCTGCGCTTACCGCTTCTTACTATCCCCTGAACTTCTGGGCCTTCCAGGGGATGGAGACCGGATTACAAGTGCTCTTGGTTACTTTATCTGTTTATCTTGCCTTCAATGTCATCGAAAAGAGATCCAGTCCCATTACGCTGCTTTCGCTGTTTGCGGTTGCTTATCTGGTACGGATGGATATGCTGCTGTTGGTTTTGGTCATTCTCGGTTTCATTGCTTACCAACCTGGCTTTATCCATGTAAATAAGCGCTCCTGGTTGATTGGCTTTACGATTTTCGGTATGACGATTGTGTCATATTCAATCTTCCGCTGGATATATTTTCATGAGCTGCTTCCGAATACCTACTATCTGAAGCTGACGGGGGTTCCTCTCGAGATTCGTGCTCTGAGAGGACTGTATGTTTTCGTCAATATTTTTTTTCTTCCGATATCAATACCCCTTCTTCTCATCATAGCCGGCACCATACCGCTCGTGCGGATCCGACCAAAGCTCGGGTTACCGCTCTTGATTATTGGAATCTGTTTCGGTTACTCGATCTATGTCGGCGGTGATGTCTGGGAGTATACCAATGTCGGTGCGAATCGATTTGTCACCGTTGCCATGCCCATGTTATTCGTATTGTTCAACGCATTGTTGAACCAGGGATTGAGCTATTTGGATCAAAGCAAAAAACCATCGCTATCTCGGGATCGCGCCGTGATAATTTCCGTCTCACTTGTCTTTTCTTTGTTTTTTAATGGTTTTTTTCTGTCTCGCTGGGGTCTTGAAGCAGAGTTCAAGAAACTTACTGTTATCCAACACCCTACTTATATTGCCGGTCTTAGACGGATTATTAGCAAATCTATGGAATTGCAAGCCTGGTTACAACCGGCGTCTATTGTGGCGACTGTTTGGGCTGGTATTCCGGCCTATTTTACGGATTTTCGAATGGTGGATCTTTTAGGATACAATGAAAAGACAATTGCCGGAATGAATGCTCTACTCCCTGAAGATTTTAGAAACTATTGGCCGGGGCATAGGAAAAGTGATAGTCCTTATATCCTGGCCAAATATAAACCTGACTTTTTCTTTTTTGTAAAGGATGATTTTGGAACGGATGATTTGTTGCGGAGTCGAGGTTATAAATACGAAGATGAAATTAGGGGTTGGCTAAAGGGTAGTGGTTAATATTTAAGTGTAAACAACGAAAAGCTCAATGCCATTAAGTTAGCTGCTGACCGCTTGTCGTGGTCGATCAGGATGCGCAAGAGAAAACGACGAAGCGCACGCATCGGCGCGAAAAAGATCCCTCCCTTCGGTCCGGGATGACAATTTCGCGCGGATTCGCGTGATTCGTCGTTTCTCCTCTTGTTTGGCGACCGGTAAATGGCATTGAGTTGAGAGGGAGCATCCGTACTAGGTTCTAGTCGTTCGCGGGGAGGTCCGTTCTTCCATGGGAACGTATGACCTTTGCGCATACCCCGTATAGATCTGCCGGGGCCGGGAGATCTTCTGCGCGGGGTCATTCAGCATTTCCGTCCATTGCGCCAGCCAGCCCGCGGCCCGTGGGATGGCGAACAGCACGGGAAACATGTCGGTAGGGAAGCGCATGGCCTGCAGGATGATCCCACTGTAGAAATCTACATTGGGGTACAGCTTGTAGGAGATGAAATAGTCATCCTCCAATGCGATTCGCTCCAGCTCCAGGGCGATATCGATCAGTGGATTGCCGCCGGTCACTTCGAATACGTCATAGGCCACCTTCTTGATGATGCTGGCCCGCGGGTCATAGCTGGAGTAGACGCGATGACCGAAACCCATGAGCCGGATTTCGCCCTTCTTGACCCGCTCGACGTATGCGGGAACGGCGGCTACGGAGCCGATTTCCTCCAGCATCCTTAAGACGGCTTCATTGGCGCCGCCGTGCAGGGGGCCGAACAGGGCGGCGGCGGCAGCCGCGACTGCACTGTAGGGGTCTACCCGTGAGGAACCGACACTGCGCATGGTAGCGGTGGAGCAATTCTGTTCGTGATCGGCATGCAGCAGAAACAACACATCCAAGGCCCGGGATAGGGCCGGAGGCACCTCATAGTCACGCTCGTTCATGTAATCGAGCATGTAGAGGAAATTGCCGGCGTACCCCCGGCTGATATCCGGGTAGTTATGGGGCCGGCCGATGCGGACCCGATAGGCAAAGGCGGCAATCGTCGGCAGCTTTCCGAGAATACGCCAGATCTGCTTTTCCCGAATCTCGGGGTCGTTCACGTCCCTGGCCTCCGCATGAAACGTGGACATGGCGGCTACCGAGCTGATCAGGATCCCCATCGGGTGGGCGTCGTAGCGGAAGGATTCGATGATCTGGACCAGGTTCTCGTGGATATAGGTATGCCGCATGATGCGGTTGGTCCAATGCTCGAGCTCTTCCTTGGTCGGTAATTCACCATAGAGCAGGAGATAGGCGCACTCGAGAAAGCTGCTCTTTTCGGCCAGCTCTTCGATAGGATAGCCCCGATATCTGAGGATGCTCTTTTCCCCGTCGATGTAGGTGATCGAGCTGGCACAGGCCGCCGTGTTCATGTAGGCGGGGTCGTAACTCATGATCCCGAAATCATCGGGGTCCAATTTGATCTGGCGCAGGTCGGGGGCACGGATACTGCCGTTTTCTATCGGGATCTCGTAGGTTTTGCCGCTGCGGTTGTCGGTGATGGAAAGGGAATCTTTCTTCATGCTCATTTTCCTCGGATGGAGGTTTGATCTTGTTCGATGTAAGGGCCTGCCCGGCTTACAACTGTCGCTCCCTCACTACGGATGCACAGCCGGACCGGCTCCGAAAACGGAAAACGGGGGGTGCGCCACAATGCCGTTAAGTTAAACCATCGTAATTGTTCAACCCCCCCCCCATTATTTTTGCCATCCATGGCACCTATCCATAGCACCTGAGAGTCCGGCAACAGTTACCGGAATGACGCGGTGGGAGCCGAACGAGCCGGCCTCATAGGCCTTAAGTTAATGGCATTGGGACATACCGAGTCGCTATCAATCCTGGAATTTCTTCACACACAGCGATGCGTTCGTGCCTCCGAAACCAAAGGAGTTCGACAACGCATAATTGATATCGATATCGGTAACCCGCTCGCGGGCGAGCTTGAGCCCCGCGCACTTGAGATCCACCGCTCGGATATTCAATGACTCATGGATGAATCGTCCCTTTATCATCAGCAGCATCATAATCAGCTCCGCGGCCCCGGCCGCCCCCATCATATGCCCGGTAAGCGATTTCGGGGCGGTGACCCAGGGGCCGTCCTCGCCGAATACGCTCACGATCGCCTCTGCCTCTTTCGCGTCTCCTACCGGCGTGCTCGTCGCATGGGGACTGATCAGATCGACATCCTTCGGGTTTATCCCCTCCATCGCTATCCGCATGGCCCTGACGGCACCCTCACCGGAGGGCTCGGTCATGTGGTGTCCATCGGAGGTAGCGCCGTAACCGACGATCTCTCCGTAAATCCGGGCCCCGCGTGCCAGCGCATTCTCCAGGGTCTCCAGAATCACGATGGCGGCCCCACCGCTGATAACGAAGCCGGCCCTGTCTTTATCGAAAGGGCGGCTCGCCGTTTCCGGGGAATCATTCAAGTTCGATAATGCCGGCATGGCATCGAACATGACCGATTGGGTCCAATGGAGGCCTTCGGCGCCCCCGGCGATCACGCAATCCTGGCGTCCCGTCCTCACCATCCACCAAGCTTCGCCGATATTGTGCGCGCTCGTCGCGCACGCCGACGAAATCGAGAAGCTCGCTCCTTTGATCTCCAAGCTGGTTCCGACCGTGGCAGAGCAGGAGCTCGCCATTGTCTTCGGGACCCAGCGCGTACCCGCCCTTTTCGGTCCTTTCTCAAGGGCGGCATTCACGGCATCGACCACATCTTCGGTGGAAGGACCGCCGGCACCGATGAGCAGTCCGGTCATGGGATGCGATCGGATAGTATCGGGGAGCTCGGCATCCAGTAGTGCGGATTCTGCCGCTTGATAGGCCCAGCCTGCCTGCTCACCCATCCATTTATGTACCTTCAGGGAAAGACCTTCTTGATATCCTCGCTTGATTTCTCCGATCACATTCGACCGGAACCCCCGTTCTTTATATTCCGGACAATACACAATGCCGGATTTTCCCTCCATCATCGCTGCCGTTACGTCTTCTTTCGTGCCACCGAGTGGACCGACGATTCCCACGCCGGTTATGACTACTCTTCTGTACATAATCTGTTTTCTCTTTGTCGATTCAGGGGAAAAACCAGGGAAAAAGCATGGGCTGCCCACTAGCTGGCCCGCCGCCGGGGCGGTTGGCGGCACCTCAGTATTCGATTCAGCCCAATAGGTCGCGGACGCTTGACCATGACCATAACCAACAGCCCGTCTTGCCACCAGCCTGTCTCGTCACCCTGGTGGTTACTCGCTCGACCCCTGGGAAGGCAGCTGCGAATTGCATCCAGGTCGGCGCATTCCACCAGGACGAGGCTTCCGATGAAAGACAGGCGGACCGGCAGCAGGCCCTCGTCCTTGGGCGATAGACTACAACACGGACGCCTCTAACGCACCCTGGTTTCGGGTTGGGGCAGGAGGGCCATGCAGGGCAACCGAATGATAAAAGCTTATATTTCAACCGTAATTATTATCCGGGACCTGACAGGTAGCCCTGGAAGGCCATGCGATGACGAGGAGATAAGGGTTTGAAGATCCTGGCCGAGGATGCGTAAGATAGCTGTCAAAACCGGAGCTTACGGATGCAACGCCTGATACCAGACGCCGACCGCCTGCCACATGCCCTCTATCGCGCCGAGCAGGTGCGTGAGCTCGATCGGACCGCCATCGAGGATCACGGGATCCCCGGGGCCGAACTGATGGAACGCGCGGGCCGTGCTGCTTACCGATTGCTGCGGCACCGCTGGCCGGATGCGCGTGCCATTACCCTGGTCTGCGGTATCGGTAATAACGGCGGTGATGGCTATGTAGTCGCTCGTTACGCGCAGACCGACGGGCTCGAGGTTCAGGTCCTGCAGCTCGGGGATTCACAACGGCTGCGGGGGGATGCCCTGACGATGGCGACGCGGTTTCAAGCACTGGGTGGAATCGTCGCACCCTTTCGAGGGCTGCCCGAATCCACGGATCTGATCGTCGATGCCATCCTGGGCACGGGGCTGGAGCGGGAAGTCGCCGGGGAGTGGGCCCAGGCCATCGATGCAATCAATGGGCACCCTGCCCCGGTGATCGCCATCGACATTCCCTCCGGGCTGCACTCGGATCTCGGGCGGATCCTGGGTACCGCGGTGCGGGCGGAGGCCACCATCAGCTTTATCGGGCTCAAGCAAGGCATGTTCACCGGCGCCGGACCCGATTGCTGTGGGGAGATCCGCTTCGACGCCCTCCAGGTACCGGCAACCGTCTATGCCCGGCACATACTCTCCGCTCGCCGGCTCGAGTGGACGCAGCTCGTTAGGCTCCTTGCGCGCCGACCACGCTCCGCCAACAAGGGGAGCTTCGGGCATGTGCTGGTGGTCGGCGGGGCGCGGGGTTACTCAGGTGCGGCGCGGCTGGCGGGGGAGGGTGCCCTGCGCACGGGTGCAGGCCTGGTGACCATTGCCACCCATCCCGATCATGCCCCCTACCTCAACCTGAACCGGCCCGAGCTCATGTGCCTGGGGGTCGAGGTACCGACGCAACTGGACCCCGTACTCGCAAGGGCCACCGTCATTGCAGTCGGACCGGGTCTGGGAAAGGACGCTTGGGGCGAGCGGCTGCTCGCTCGGGTCTTGGAGACCAGGCACCCCCTGGTGGTCGATGCGGACGCCCTCAACCTCCTCGCCGCCGCGCCTGCCTGTCGGGACGACTGGGTGCTCACGCCGCACCCGGGTGAGGCCGCTCGACTGCTCGGAACCGAGACGGACGCGATCCAGGCGGACCGCTTCGGCAGTATTCGCCGCTTGCGGGACCGCTTCGGCGGGGTGGTGGTGTTGAAAGGCGCGGGGACCCTCGTCCTGGGGCCATCACACAAACCGCCCGGAGTCTGCACCGGCGGCAACCCCGGCATGGCGACCGCGGGAACCGGCGACGTACTGACCGGCATGATCGCCGCGCTGATCGCCCAGGGCTTCGGTACCGAGGACGCCGCCGCCGCCGGCGTATGCCTGCATGCCGCGGCCGGTGACACCGCGGCCGCAGGCGGTGAGCGCGGACTGCTGGCGAGCGATCTGCTGGCGCAGATTCGGCCCCTGATCAATCCCGAGTGAACAACCCCGAGGCCGGAGCCTGATACGCTCCCGCGCTGATAGCGAGCAATCTAAGCGGCTGTCTAAAAATTAAGATACTGATTGCCGTGCCAAAGACAAGCCAGCCGCACGGGTCCTGCGTGAGTACATGTGGTCCTACGTGCAACGGAACAGCGACCTGCTGGACGATGACCCGGCACCGGACACCAGCCGGCGGGATTGACCTTCAAGGGAGACCACACGAACAACATGGCAGAGAACCTCACCCTTCAGCAGCTTGAGTCCTTCCTGTGGGAAGCCGCGGATATTCTGCGTGGCTCAATGGATGCCGGCGAATTCAAGGACTACTGCTTCGGGATGCTGTTCCTGAAACGGCTGTCCGATGCCTTCGAAGAAGAGCGGGAAAAGGTCATTGCCCACTATGTTGCCAAGAGCAAGACACAGGCACAGGCCGAAGCACTGGCAGGAGACGAAGACGAGTACACCAATACCTTCTTCGTCCCGGAACGGGGACGCTGGGACCACCTCAAGGACCTGAAGCACGACATTGGGGCAGAACTCAACAAAGCCACGGAAACCATCGAAGAGTACAACTCGACACTCGAAGGGGTGCTGGTCTCCATAGATTTCAACATCAAGAACAAGCTGCCGGACAAGAAGCTGCGGGACCTGTTGTCCCACTTTTCCAAGCACCGGCTACGCAACCAAGACTTCGACCGTCCCGACCTGCTGGGTGCCGCCTACGAATACCTCATCAAGCAGTTCGCGGACTCGGCAGGCAAGAAAGGCGGCGAGTTCTACACCCCCACCGAAGTGGTCAAGCTGCTGGTTGCCCTGCTCAAGCCCCATGCGGGAATGCGAATCTATGACCCTACGGCGGGGTCCGGGGGCATGTTGGTTCAAACCCGCAACTATCTTGCCACCCACGGTGAGAACCCCCGCAACCTGTCCCTGTTCGGACAGGAGATGAACTTGGGCACTTGGGCTATCTGCAAGATGAACATGTTCCTGCACGGGGTCATGAATGCGGACATTCGCAAGGGAGACACCCTGAGAGAACCCCAGCACATCCGGAACGGGACGCTGATGACCTTTGACCGGGTCATCGCCAATCCACCCTTCAGCCTGAAGAAGTGGGGCAAGGAGGAAGCCGATGCGGACCCCTATGGACGCTTCCCTTACGGCACACCCCCCAAGGATGCCGGAGATCTCGCCTTCGTCCAGCACATGATTGCGTCCCTGAATGCCGGAGGCGTGATGGGAGTGGTCATGCCCCACGGCGTCCTGTTCCGGGGTTCCAGTGAGAAAGACATACGCAAAGGCATTCTTGAGGATGACCTATTGGAAGCCGTCATCGGTCTACCCCCGCAACTCTTCTATGGCACCGGCATCCCGGCATGTCTGCTCATCGTCAACAAGCAGAAACCCGCTGAACGCAAAGGCAAGGTCATCTTCATCAATTCCGAACTCGAATTCGAAGAAGGTAAGAACCAGAACAAGCTACGCCAGCGGGACATAGACCACATCCTTGCCACCTTTGACGCCTACCAAGACCAGAAGCGGTACGCCAAGGTGGTCAGCTTGGACGAGATTCGGGAGAACGATTACAACCTCAACATCCGCAGGTATGCGGACACCTCACCACCCCCGGAAATCTTTGACGTTCGTGCCATCCTACACGGGGGCATCCCGGTGCGGGAAGTGCAAGACGAATACGTTCAAGAGTCCCTGAACGGCTTTGACGTGCTGACCGTCTTCAACCGCAAGGGTGATGACTACTACGCATTCAAGCCGGAGATTGCGTCCAAGGAAGCGATTCGAGAACAGGTTGGTGACGCAGATCCGAAGATAGTGATCCAGTTGGAACGCTGGTGGGATAAGTACCGGGTGTCATTGCATGAACTGGATGCTCAGGTTGAAGAAGCTGAAACAGCCATGAAAGGGTATCTGAAGGAGTTGGGGTATGAGTGAAGGGAGTCCTGATGGGTGGAAAGCCGCAACCATCGGAAAGTTGACAAAAGCTAACTCCCTTTTCTCCGATGGAGATTGGGTTGAAAGCAAGGACCAAGACCCCGCTGGCACTAACCGCTTAATCCAGCTTGCGGATATTGGTGATGGTCGGTTCCTGAACAAATCAGCACGGTTCATGAATGATGAGCAATTCACCCGGCTGGGATGTACGCCATTGAGGCCAAGAGATATTCTGGTAGCACGGATGCCAGACCCACTTGGAAGAGCATGTCTCTTTCCAGGAGTGCACCAACGGTCAGCTACCGTTGTGGACGTTGCAATAATTCGAACTAATGCTGCCGACCACTATTGGCTTATGTCGGCAATTAACTCCCCGGATTTCCGTAGGCAGATTGAAATAAATGCCAGCGGTACGACACGAACACGAATCTCCCGTGGTGCACTATCCAGCATAAAGCTACTTACACCCCCCAAACCCGAACAACAAAAAATTGCATCCATCCTCACTTCGGTCGATGAAGTCATCGAGAAGACCGAAGCACAAATCAGCAAGCTGCAAGACTTGAAGAAAGGCATGATGCAGGAATTGCTGACCAAAGGCATCGGTCACACGGAGTTCAAGGACAGTCCGGTTGGCAGGATTCCGAAGGGGTGGGAACTCAGCACAGTTGGACAAGTGGCTACCGTAAAGCGTGGTGCTTCACCGAGACCAATTAGAGATCCCAAGTGGTGGGGTGGAACCACAGGATGGGTTCGCATTTCCGATGTTACAATATCCCGAAAGTATCTGTACAAAACCACTGACTATCTTTCGGACGAAGGTGTTGCTAAAAGCGTCAAGATTGAGAAGGGAGAAATAATACTTAGTATCTGTGCCACGATTGGCAGACCCATAATAGTTAGAACTGATGCTTGCATTCATGACGGTTTCGTTTGGTTTGATAATCTTCAGCAAGACATTGATAGGGAATTCTTCTATTACTTTCTCGCAGAGAAAGAAGATTACCTTTCATCACAGAGACAAACTGGAACCCAAGGCAACCTCAACACCAGTATCGTTTCTGGGCTTAACATTCTTCTACCACCCAAGCTCGAACAACGCAAAATCGCAGCCATCCTCACTTCGGTCGATGCAGCCATCGAAAAGACCGAAGCGCAAATCGGCAAGCTGCAAAACCTGAAGAAAGCCCTCATGCAAGATCTCCTCACCGGCAAGGTCAGGGTCAAAACGGACGGACAAGCATGACTGATGTCCATTTGGGCCGGCAACTCGGCATTCAGGCTCTACCCGATAGCCAGAAGAGCCGACAAGATGTCGGCGGTCCCAAGGGCCGACAGAATGTCGGTGGTCCCAGGAGCCGACAAGATGTCGGTGGTCCCAGGGGCCGACAGGATGTCGGCGGTCCCGGGCCGGCTGGGACCGCCGTCTTCCAGACGGCCTACGGACCCAATGACCAGCTGTCGGCAACCGTCAGAGCAGATGAACCCAAAGGCTGGTATTCCCGCAACTATCTGCCTCACCTCGATGCCCCGGAGATTTATCAATCGGTCACCTTTCGCCTGCACGACGCATTGCCTGCGGATGTTGTCAGAAATCTGGAAGAACAGGTCCACAGCCGCTACATCACGGACACACAAAAACGTCGCCGGATAGAGACCTATATGGATGCAGGGTACGGCGCATGCTGGCTGCGTCAGCCTGAGATTGCGGAAATTGTGCAACAGAGTCTCTGGTATTTCGACGGGAAACGTTACCGCTTATTGGCCTGGTGTGTCATGCCGAACCATGTTCATGTCGTGATAGAGACGTTTAATGGTTACCCGTTGTACAAGATTGTGCAATCGTGGAAGTCGTACAGTGCCCGGGAAGCGAATAAACGGCTGGGACGTCATGGTGCTTTCTGGCACCGCGATTATTTTGACCGTTATGTGCGTAATGCGGAACATTATGAACGGTTGATCTTTTATGTTGAACATAATCCGGTGAAGGCGGGGCTGGTTCACCGGGCGGAGGAGTGGTTGTTCAGCAGTGTGCATTATCGCACCGGTTAAACGAAGGGAGTTTAAAGGGCCGACAAAATGTCGGCGATCCCAGGGGCCGGCAGAATGTCGGTAGTTCCAGGGACCGACAAAATGCCGGCGATCCCAGGAGCCGACAAAATGTCGGCGGTTCCAGGGACCGACAAAATGTCGGCGATCCCAGGAGCCGACAAAATGTCGGCGGTTCCAGGGACCGACAAAATGTCGGCGGTCCCAGGGGCCGACAGAATGTCGGCGGTCCCGGGCCGGCTGGGACCGCCGTCTTTCAGACGGCTTTTGAAACAAGACATATTTGTAGATGACCCATGTCAACGAGTGACGAATCTGAAAATGTGGAAAACCCCGCCATCCGGCAGTTGCAATCTCTGGGATGGGGTTACGTCCACGGACAGAAGTGGTCTCCTGAACTTACGGATGAACGGCAGTATTACAAGGATGTGGTACTGGAACACCGGCTGACCACCGCTATCCGGCGAATCAACCCGTGGATTAGCGAAGAAAATCTCCGCAAGGTTGTCCGGGACCTTCGTTTTCAAGGCGTTGAACATCCCACTCTGATTGAGACCAACCAGACCCTATGGGAAATGCTGGTGAACTACATCAGCGTGGAGCAGGACCTTGGCAAGGGCAGGAAGGGGCAGACGGTCAGAATCATAGATTTCGAGAACCCGGACAACAACGAATTCCTGTGCGTCAACCAGTACAAGGTGGAAGGACCCCACCAGAGCATCATCCCGGACATTGTGCTGTTCGTGAACGGCTTGCCGCTTGCGGTCATCGAGTGCAAGTCTCCCTACATCACCAACCCGATGGAAGCCGGTATCAACCAGCTTCTTCGCTACGCCAACCGCAGACAACCCCACGAAGATGAAGGGGCTGAACGGTTGTTCTGGTACAACCAAATCATGGTCAGCACCCACCGGGACCGGGCACGGGTGGGCACCCTCAGCAGCCGCATGGAGGATTACCTTGAGTGGAAGGACCCCTATCCCCTGACCCTTGACCGGCTTGCGGCGCAGCTTCAGCCGGATGCAGCCAATCAGCCCGTCTATGGGGAAGAAGACCTGAAGGTAGCGGAACGGCCCGCTGGTTATAGTCTGGTCAACTCCCAGCAAGTCCTGATAGCCGGTATCTTCAACCGGCAGAACTTCCTTGACCTGATTCGGAACTTCACCGTGTTCGAGACCCTGGACGGTCAAACCATGAAGAAACTTGCCCGGTACCAGCAGTACCGGGCAGTTCACAAGACCATCCACCGGCTGAAGACCGGCAAGACCCGCAAGGAGAAAGGGGGTGTCATCTGGCATACCCAAGGGTCCGGCAAGTCCCTGACGATGGTCTTCCTTGCCGTGAAACTGCGGAGAGACCCGGACCTGCGGGACTACAAGCTGGTCTTCATCACTGACCGGATCCAGCTTGACCGGCAGCTAACCAACACCTTCCAACGGGCACAGGGGGAGACGGTCTACCATGCCGACTCGGTAGCCAACCTGAAGGAACTGCTTCAGAAGGACTCGTCAGATCTTGTGACAGCCATGATGCAGAAGTTTCAGGAAGGGGAAGACGATTTCGATTTTCCGGTGCTGAACGAATCTGACCGTATCGTCGTGCTGGCTGACGAAGCCCACCGCACCCAGTATGGGACGCTGGGGGTTGCTATCAACAGGGGTCTGCCGAATGCACCGAAGATAGCCTTCACGGGGACTCCCCTGATTAAGTCCCGCAAGACGAACAACGAATTCGGGACCTACATTGACCAGTACACCATCGAACAGGCTGTTGCCGATGGTGCCACGGTGCAAATCCTGTACGAAGGCAGGGAGGCCCGGACCAAGGTCACCGGGGACTCGCTGGATATGCTGTTTGAAGAGTACTTTGCTGACAAGTCCGATGAAGAGAAAGCCACTATCAGGCGAAAGCACGGCACCGAGCTGGCTGTGCTGGAAGCGCCGCAACGTATCCGCTGGGTCTGCATAGATCTGCTCAAGCACTACCGGGAACACATCCGGCCCAACGGCTTCAAGGCCATGATTGTCACCTCATCCAGACGTGCCGCAGTGCTGTACAAGCAGACCTTAAACGAACTGGGTGCACCACCGTCCGAGTGCATTATCTCCGGCAGTCACAACGATGAAGCCTTCTACACCCCGTACACGGACCCCACGCAGCAAAAACAGGCGATTGAGCACTTCAAGAAACCTATTGCTGAACATCCGCTGAGTTTCATCGTGGTCAAGGACATGCTGCTGACCGGCTTCGATGCCCCGGTCTGTCAAGTCATGTATCTGGACCAGAAACTGCGAGAACACACGCTGCTTCAGGCAATCGCACGGGTGAACCGGACCTACCCCGGCAAGTCCCGTGGCTTCGTCGTGGACTACTACGGCTTGTCCGACTATCTGGCGGAAGCCTTGGAGATGTTCAGCACGGAAGACGTTACCGGCGCCCTCAAGGACCTGAAGGACGAGATTCCCAAGCTGAAGGCGGCACACACCCGTGTGATGCGGCACTTCAAGGACGTGGACAAAAACGACATTGATGCCTGTGTGCTGGCACTGGCAGACGATGCTGTGCGCCAGCAGTTCGAGATTGACTTCAAGCTGTTTGCCAGGCAGATGGACATCATCATGCCGGACCCGGCAGCACAGCCTTACCTTGCGGACCTGAAGTTCTTGGGCAAGATAAACCAGGGTGCCCGGAATCTGTACCGGGACTCCCAGCTTGACCTTGCGGGGGTGGGTGAGAAGGTCCGGGCACTGATTGACGAACACATCCGTGCCACCGGAGTGGACCCCAAGATACCGCCGGTTGATTTACTTGCTAGGGACTTCAGAGAAAAGGTCAACGAACACAAATCCGACCGTGCCAAGGCATCGGAAATTGAGCATGCTATCAAGCACCACATTGACGTGAACCTAGATGATGACCCGGAGTATTACAAATCCCTATCGGACAAGCTGAAAGCGATTATCCGGAAGCATCAGGAGCATTGGGACGAACTGGTGCAACTGCTGATGGACTTCCGGGACAACATTGAGAAGAACCGGGAGCAACAGGCTGGAGACCTTGGGCTGTCGGAAACCCAGTTCGCCTTCCACAATATCCTGATGGCTGAAGTTGCCCGTGTTCGTGGAGATGAATCTTTGGATGAAGCTACCCATGAAGAAGCCATTGCCGTGACCAAGGATTTGGTGACCATGCTGGATGAAGCCACCAATATCGTAGACTTCTTCAAGAAGCAGGATGAAGTCAAACGCATGAAGAAGAACATCAAGCGAAGAATCATGGATACATCGTTTGATGTCCCAGACATTCGAACTGCGGTCATGGACAGGTTCATGGAACTGGCTAAGGTCAAGTACCAGCCATGATCCAGACCGCGGAATTTATCCACGGCAAGGGATTCGATGCCGAAGTCATCAGAACAGACCGCAGGAAGACAGCAACCGTCAAGGTAGTGGAAGGCAAGGTCTCAGTGGTGGTGCCCCGGCGCACAAGCACGGACAAGGTGCAAGCACTGGTGAGTCGTAAGACCCGGTGGATACGGGAGAAGCTGCTACTCTACCGAAAACACCAGCCACCCAAGCCGAAGGAGTACGTCAGCGGGGAGTGCTTCACCTATCTGGGACGCAACTACCGGCTGAAGGTGGAATCCGGTACCGCCAAGTCCGTGAAGCTGCAGGGTGGCAGGTTGGTGGTGCAGGTATCCCCGTCAGTGCGGAAACGGGACCGGTACCTGCACGGTGCCTTGACCGAATGGTACCGGGAGCATGCCCTTCAGAAATTACAGCAGAAGGTACAGCGGTATGCCAAGGTGGTGCGGGTGTCTCCTTCATCCGTGGGCATCAAGACCTTCTCAGGACGTTGGGGAAGCTGTAGCACCAAGGGCAACCTGGCGTTCAACTGGAAAGCCATCATTGCCCCGAACCGGATTGTAGATTACCTGGTGGTCCATGAACTCTGCCACCTTCACCACCACAACCACAGTCCCGAATTTTGGAAGTGCGTGGAACGGGTGTTGCCGGACTATGCGGAGTCGAAGGAGTGGCTGAAGGTCAATGGACGCTGGTTGGATGTGTAAATATTAGGTCGCACTGATGAAGCCTGACCATATTCCCGCATCCTTTATCAGCTACGCCTCGGGACTGCGTGAGATAGGCAGGATTTGCGGGGTTCCTTGAACCCATTGTGGTGCCCTTTGTGTCGCACCAGTGAATTCAAGGATTTGACGTGGATTTAAATTATTGATTTATCAATTATTTTGCGATAATGGCGGAGAGGGAGGGATTCGAACCCCCGGACCCTTACGGGTCAACGGTTTTCAAGACCGCCGCTTTCGGCCGCTCAGCCACCTCTCCAGAGCATGGTTCTGCATCGGGACCGGCTGTCCCTAAATCCGCTTTGAGAAGGATATCGAAAGTACGACCATGGACCAACCTATGTCAAACTTCCTGTTCCCCGGTGGCCTCGGCAAGGCCCTGGTCCTGAGCATGGACGACGGTCCCGTCCAGGACCGCCGCTTGATCGAGCTCCTGGGACGCCACGGGGTTCGCGGAACCTTCCACCTCAGCTCGGGGTGCCTTGGCCGACCGGATCACATCGACCCGGAGGAAGTCGCCTCCCTGTACGCCGGTCATGAGGTGTCTACCCATTCGGTCAGCCACCCCTACCTGGATTCCCTGTCCAGGACCGCGATCGCCGCCGAGGTCGGAAACGACCGCGCGGCACTCTCGCAACTCCTGGGCCGAGACGTGCGCGGGCACGCCTACCCCTTCGGCGCGCATAATGCCACCGTCATCGAGGTGCTGGGTGAGCTCGGCATCGCTTACGCACGGACCGCGGACCAGACCCGTGATTTTCGCCTACCCGCCGATCTGTTGGCATGGAACCCGAGCTGTCACCACAGCGCCGCAGGCGAGCTTGCCGAGATGTTTTTGGATCTGCCGGACCAGCATCCGGCCCTATTCTTCATCTATGGCCATAGTTGGGAACTCGACTCCGAGGAGCCGACCAACAGCTGGGCCTACATGGAAGCCCTGCTGCAAAGGCTCGGTGGCCGGAGCGATATCTGGTACGCGACTGCGATTGAGGTTGCGGACTATGTGCGCGCCATCCGTGCCGTCCAACCCGCCCGGGTGAAGAATGGGCCTGCATGATTCCGGTAGGATCGATCCGTGGCTGCGTGCCGGACAGACAAGCATGCGACTGCCGGCCAGGTGCAGCGAAGGAGAATCGTGGACGTAGGGTGGGCTGTGCCCACCGGGTAGCACGCTAGGGGACATTCTCAATTGAGCTGAATCCTCATGAAAATCAAGTACATCAGGCCCATGCAGCAGCGGCTACGAGTTTCCGAGACACTCCGCGGCGCGGAGCTTCTGCGTTCCCACGCGGCG
>NZ_FLUY01001772.1 GCF_900092655.1 Candidatus Thiosymbion oneisti | reverse complement strand
GGCTGATTGGCCCAATCCATGAATCCCAGCGCGCGCGCGTAATGGCCGATGTGATGCTTCGTCCGCTGGTGGTACCGGAGGACGATGTCAAGGCGATCGGCACTGGCTGGGGTATCGTTCATGGGCTCGGAGCCTTTCTAATGGAGTCGGCGATATCCGTTCGGTGGAAATCTACCAAAGCTGGCGGATACCGTAGGCGGACAGGGCGTCGTCAGCGCTCAGTAGCGGCAGGCCCTCCTCCAACGCCTGGGCGACCAGCAGACGATCGAAGGGGTCGCGATGGTGAAAGGGCAACTCGGCGACGCGCACCGCATGGGCCAGCGTGATCGGAAAGGGCGTAAGCGCATTGTTGCGGATGCGGTTGTCGATGAAGGTGCGCGGGGG
>NZ_FLUY01001773.1 GCF_900092655.1 Candidatus Thiosymbion oneisti | reverse complement strand
GGCTGATTGGCCCAATCCATGAATCCCAGCGCGCGCGCGTAATGGCCGATGTGATGCTTCGTCCGCTGGTGGTACCGAAGGACGATGTCAAGGCGATCGGCACTGGCTGGGGTATCGTTCATGGGATCGGAGCCTTTCTAAGGAGTCGGCGATATCCGTTCGGTGGAAATCTACCAAAGCTGGCGGATACCGTAAGCGGACAGGGCGTCGTCAGCGCTCAGTAGCGGCAGGCCTTCCTCCAACGCTTGGGCGACCAGCAGACGATCGAAGGGGTCGCGATGGTGAAAGGGCAACTCGGCGACGCGTACCGCATGGGCCAGCGTGATCGGAAAGGGCGTAAGCGCATTGTTGCGGATGCGGTTGTCGATGAAGGTGCGCGGGGG
>NZ_FLUY01001774.1 GCF_900092655.1 Candidatus Thiosymbion oneisti | reverse complement strand
TAGAGTTGTTCCCGATGTGAGTCTTTAAAAATCAATCGGTTATATTGGAACATGAGGCCGATACGGTGGTCGTTGACC
>NZ_FLUY01001776.1 GCF_900092655.1 Candidatus Thiosymbion oneisti | reverse complement strand
AAGCCTCAAAGCCCCTCTCCCGGCGGGAGAGGGGTTGGGGAGAGGGCGAACGAAAACAGGGATCAACCAATCACAAAC
>NZ_FLUY01001778.1 GCF_900092655.1 Candidatus Thiosymbion oneisti | reverse complement strand
CATGCTGTTTCCCCTTGCTCAAGGCTCGTGCGTCGGGGTCGGTCCGTGAGAATTGGGTCTCTGCGCTTGCCTCTAACCGCTCGCGTTG
>NZ_FLUY01001779.1 GCF_900092655.1 Candidatus Thiosymbion oneisti | reverse complement strand
TGAACTTGCAATCTATGTCGAAAACAGGGGATCGGGTGGAAACCAGCAATATCAGCCGAAACTAGGTACTAGTACCCGCTCCGGGACAGCCTGCCGGCAAGGGCCTCCCCACCAGAGGGAACCGCCAGCACTGTCCCGCCATGGCCTTGGCGAGGCCGACCACGCCGAACAG
>NZ_FLUY01001780.1 GCF_900092655.1 Candidatus Thiosymbion oneisti | reverse complement strand
CCGGGTGTAGGTTGCGTTGAGACGCGGGTGCCGGCCTGGCCGTCGATCAATGAGCCGTTGGGCGTCGAAACGCAACCCGTCAAACCCTGCCCCGACGCAGGAGGGATCTTTCCCCCCCCAAACCGTGCCAAATCATTAGAGTTGTTCCCTTTGTAACATTCTTTAAAATCAGTATGTTACGAGGACCATTTGGCGTCTAACCCTTTGTTTT
>NZ_FLUY01001781.1 GCF_900092655.1 Candidatus Thiosymbion oneisti | reverse complement strand
AGAAAACAAAGGGTTAGACGCCAAATGGTCCTCGTAACATACTGATTTTAAAGAATGTTACAAAGGGAACAACTCTAAT
>NZ_FLUY01001782.1 GCF_900092655.1 Candidatus Thiosymbion oneisti | reverse complement strand
CAGAAGGCGTCTGCTCTGACCGTTGCCGACAGCTGGTCATTGGGTGCGTAAGCCGTCTGAAAGACGGCGGTCCCAGCGT
>NZ_FLUY01001784.1 GCF_900092655.1 Candidatus Thiosymbion oneisti | reverse complement strand
ATCAGCCTGACCGCGGGCGGCGCTATCGGTGCGACAGGAAACGCCGATATCGACACGGCTGTAGCGACCAAGCTCGATGCACAGGCC
>NZ_FLUY01001786.1 GCF_900092655.1 Candidatus Thiosymbion oneisti | reverse complement strand
ACGCGCCGTAACCCAACACGTCAGACTTGTCCCGATGCAGGAGGGATCTTTTCCCACAACCAACGCCAAATAACCCACGACCGCGCCCGGACAGGCACGGCGTCGAACGGGGCGTAACGCAACGAGGGTCCGTATTAACCAAACAGCTTCTTAAGGACTTTTAGCCGTAACTCGAAGCCACCGGCTTTAACCGGTGGAGTGCCCGCTTTCAAATACCGATGTATTTGAAAAAGGGAGGGTGTTCTTGCCCTGTATGGGTGCCTTGAGCTTTTCAAAGCACCCGTGAGGAATCCTTATTATCAATTTTAGAACAAAATCCTACAAATGAGAGATGATAATTTTTTGGCTAGGATAAAATTTATTTGGGTGATCGGAGAAAGCAGCCCTGGGAACAGATCTATGGGTATCCGGAGCACGCGCATCACCGAGATGTTTCGAGGTCGAATCCCCACGGCAGGTGCTCTGGTGATCGTCCATTGGACAAAGGGAGTCTGTACCGACTGGCTACCGACAGGTGATGGGGTGCCCTTCTGCGTGCGACATCTCACGGATCAGAACGGAAACGACCGGATTACCGAATTCCTCGGCCGCCCGGATCTTCTCGGTCTCCCCCGCGAGGAAGCCGCCCTGCTGCGCGCCTATCGCGCTCAGTCGGAGCACACGCAGGTGGCTCGTCGCGCATTGTTGGACATGGAACCGCAATGCTGCCGGCGACCGCGTTTCTGAAGCCATCCGTTGCGATGGTGTTCCTCTACACCATGCACTAGACCCCGATTTTCCAAACAGATCTGATCTGAAACGAGAGAGATCCTGGCGTTCGATCGCGAGCCAGGTCGATTTCCTATGGGTTGCCTCCGCGCGTCGCGCCTGCCTTGCAACCACGGGAAACGACCATGTCTACGATCCTGTTCGCGATGTGGGTAGCGGTCCTCTTAGGCGCCAAAATCATCGAGTCGGTGGCGCCGGCGCGTGCCTATCGAATACAGCCGGGCTGGTGGCGGTGGTGGCTGGGTATCAATGGCTTGGGATTGATCCTGTCCCTGCTCGCCGGCCAACTTTGGCACAGTACCATCGATGCTGGAACCAAGCCTGCCGATCTCGAGCAGCTGATCGGTTTTTATCTCCTCTACAGCGGCCTCAATTACTGGATACACCGCGCCAAGCATGGCCTCCTCTGGCGCTTGCATGAGTTCCATCATGCGCCGCAGCACATGGGGGCCGAACTCTGTGTGTGGCGTCATCCGGTGGAGACCCTCGGCAACCTGGGGGTGTTGTTGGGTCTCGGGCAGCTCCTGCGGGTCCCCGTGGAGATTGCCGCCGGTACCCTGCTGATCGAGGGCCTGTTGGAGATCGGTCACCACAGCAACGTCCGTACCCCGCCCCGGCTGCGTTGGCTCGCCGGCCTGATGCAGCTCCCGGAAATGCACCTGATACACCATCGGATGGGGGTACACCACTATAACTATTCCCCCGTTGCTCTCTGGGACTGGCTGTTCGGCACTGCCCGGATGCCCACCGATTGGCATGTCGGGTATCCGCTCGGTCTGCGGTCATGGGGCGATTGGCGACGGCTCGTATGGTGGCGCGAGCGGTGAGGCCGCCTGAATGTTGATTATTTTCATCGATCCCCATATGATACTTTTTTTTAACCGAGAGAGGACAAAACGATGGAGAATAATCACTCTGCTGCCAGGGAGTTGGATGCCCTCTTGCGCAGTGCCAGGGCACAAGGGTTTCTGGTTGGCATCGACGAGTTGGCGCCTGCGCTGCGTGCCAGCCTCCTCGAGCTGAAGCAAGGTCGGGATATCGGTCTGCGCGACCCGGACGAGGAACCGGTGCGGTCACTCCGGGGCCTTGCCCGGCTCATGGGCGATGAGAGCGCCTTTTCGTACTTATCCAAATTCGCGAGCGAGAACGCGATGCCTTGCATCACCATCATGAACCAGGTCGCAAACACCATGGGCATCCGGTATCTCGTCATGAATTTCGATGATCATCACTATAAGCCCGTCTTGCCGCAGCCCGCCGTGAGCCCTGATCAGGCACGCGAGCTACGGGTGGAGACCTAACCATGGACGATGATGTGCACACCCAGCTGTATCTGGCCAATTCAGCCCTGCAGGCGATTGCCGATCTGGTGGCCACCGAGGAGCTCGATCTGAACGTTACCAATGGTTGGCGCCTGGCCTGTCTGTTGCGTCTGATTACGGAGCAGCTCTCCGAGGTCTTGGAACGGATGGGGGGAGACCCGGAGCAGCTGACATCTTCCGACGGGTCGAGTTAGCGCCCTGTCGACAGGTCGGGTAAGGCGCGCCTGCTGATCTCGGCGTGGCAAAGGGGACCGGACGCGCCTGCCGTACCCGACCAGGATGCATTTCGAGTCCACGGATTACGCCGGTACGCAAACGACTTCGTTTGTAATCCGGGGGCAGCGTGGCCGCGCAACGTCGCTGACTGTTGATTATTTTTACCGTGCTTATCTCCATCGCCCTTCATATAATGTGTTTCTTTTTGGTAACAATGAGATGAGGCGATGGCGAATAATCACTCCGCTGACAGGGAGTTGGACACCCTCTTGCGCAGCGTGAGGGCACAAGGGTTTCTGGTTGGCATCGACGAGTTGGCACCTGCGCTGCGCGCCAACCTGGTCGAGCTGAAGCAAGGCCGGGATATCGGTCTGCGCGACTCGGGCGGGGAGCCGGTGCGGTCACTCCGGGGCTTTGCCCGGCTCATGGGCAATGAGGGTGCCTATTCGTACTTATCCAAATTCGCGAGCGAGAACGCGATGCCCTGCATCACCATCCTGAACCAAATCGCAAACACCATGGGTATCCGGTATGTGGTCATGAATTTCGATGATCATCACTACAAGCCGGTCTTACCAGGGTCCGCCGTGAACCCTGATCAGGTACCCTCGGGACGGGTGGAGACCTAGGTCCTGTTGACCTTTGGAAGGTCCGCGTAGCGGACCCTATGTTAGCCATTTGAGCCCTTAGGGTCCCCGGTGCGGGCCAGTGGGGCGTTGCAGCCATTTAACATAGTAAAACAGTTGGTTAGAGCCAAATGTCACAGACCCTGGGCGCTATCGACGCTGGGACGCTAGCGCAATTCCGGTATTGAAGCGCCCAGGTGCCGGCGGGTGGGGAGAGTCTGATGGAGGGGTTTCTGCGCCGGGCGGTAGCGCAAGGCATGCTGAGGGCGGTGGATCTCCATTTCGCGCGCCAGATGGAGACCCTGGCCGGCGGCAATGCCCCCGAGCTACTGTTGGCTGCGGCCCTGGCCAGCCACCGGGTGGGGGAGGGTGATGTTTGTCTGGATCTGGAGCGCTGCCGGGAGCTTCCTCTGTTGCATGGCGATGGCGGCACGGACAGGCCGCGGGTGCCGGCTCCGGAGGTCTGGGTCGATGCTTTAGGTGCCCGAGCCGTGGTCGGCAAGCCCGGTGGACGCGCCCCACTCATCCTCGACCGGCACGGCAGGCTCTACCTCGGGCGCTACTGGTGGTTCGAACGGCAGGTGGCGGATGCCGTGATTGCACGCGTCCGTTCCCCCCCGCCGGCGGTGGACCGCGATCGGCTGCGGGTAGGGCTCAGGCGCCTGTTCCCCGGCACCGGCGGCATCGACTGGCAGCGGGTCGCCGCCGCGGTAGCGGTGCTGCGACACCTGTGTCTGATCTCCGGCGGACCGGGCACGGGTAAGACCCGCACCGTGACTGCGATCCTCGCCCTGCTGACGGAGCAGACAGCGGGCCCCCCCTTGCGCATAGCTTTGGCTGCCCCCACCGGCAAGGCGACGGCCCGGCTCTCGGAGTCCATCCGCACCGCCAAGGCGGGGTTGTCGGTGACCGAGCAGACCTCGGATCGCATCCCCGAAGAGGCCGTTACCCTCCACCGCTTGCTCGGCTATCGCCCGGGCCACGCCACGCCGCGCCACGGCGCGGACAACCCCCTGCACCTGGAGGTCCTGGTGGTCGATGAAGCCTCCATGGTGGATCTGCCCCTGATGGCCCGCCTGCTGGCCGCGCTGCCGGACTGCGCCCGCCTGATTTTGCTGGGGGACAAGGACCAACTGGCCTCGGTAGAGGCCGGCCGGGTGCTCGGCGACCTTTGTGGGCGGGGTCGGGCCCCCGGCTACTCACCGGGGCTGTGCGCAGAGATCGCGGCAGTGGCTGGTGACCGACTGGCACCCGCTCCTGCGCCCGGTCCCGACCTGGGCGACCGGATCCTGGTGCTGCGCGAGAGCTGGCGCTTCGGCAAAGACAGTGGTATCGGTGCCCTGGCCAGGGCCGTGAACCGGGGCGATGCGGATGCGGGCTTGCAAATCCTGGCCGATGACCGTTATCCGGACGTTGGTCTGGAAGCGCCGCGGCCGCAGATCCTCACCGATCTGATCGAGCAGTGGCTGGTGCCTGTCATGGGGCGGGTACTGACAAGTCCGGAGCCGCAAGCGGCGCTGCTGGCGCTGGACCGGGTCCGGGTCCTGTGTGCCTTGCGCTCGGGACCCCAAGGGGTCGACCACCTCAACGAACGCCTGGCCCAGGCCCTGGAGGCCGCGGGCCTGATCCGGCGCGACGGTGAACTCTATGCCGGTCGTCCTATCATGCTCACCGCCAACGACCACGCCCTGCGGCTTTACAACGGCGATGTGGGTCTGGTCCTGGCCGATCCGGGGAGCGGTGGCGCCCTGCGGGTGTTTTTCGCCACCGCCGCGGGTGTTCGGCGCATCCTGCCGTCGCGCCTGCCCGCCCACGAGACCGTCTATGCCATGACAGTCCACAAGAGTCAAGGCTCCGAGTTCGATGAGGTGCTGCTGGTGCTGCCCGAGACCGAAAGCCGGGTGCTCACCCGGGAGCTCATCTATACGGGCATCACCCGGGCCAGAAAACGGGTCCGGTTGCTCGCCACCGAGGAACGCTTGCGGGCGGCGATTGCCCGCCCGCTGGTCCGCGCCAGTGGGCTCTACGATGCGCTCTGGACCAGGCCCGGCGCGGACGATCCGGGACCGGGCTCCCACAGCGCCGGTGGTGACTCATCGGAATCTGCTCCTACCTCCTGCCGCAGGTAGGTGCCGGAGCGCAGAAGTGAAGGGGATTCGGCGTGGCGGAGCAGAAGAAAAGGAAAGGCACACGCACCGGCTTTACCACCGGCGCCTGCGCGGCCGCGGCCGCTCGGGCCGCTACCCTGGGCCTGATCGGGGGCCGGGTGCCCGCGCGCGTGGACTGTGAATTACCGCGTGGGCAGGCGGTACGCTTTGCCGTGACCGAAGGCCGTTGCGATGGGGCGTGCGCCCATGCGGTGGTAGTCAAGGACGCGGGCGACGATCCCGATCGCACCCACGGCGCGCGATTGACCGCCGATGTCCGTCTGCTGCCCGCGGCGCCGGGGCGCCTGCTCATCGAAGGCGGTCCCGGCGTCGGCACCGTGACTATGTCGGGCCTCGGCCTCGCAGTGGGCGGCCCGGCCATCAACCCTGTTCCCCGGCGCAACATTGCCGATAACGTGCGGGCCGTGGCAGGGTCGCTACTGGTACGGCAAGGGCTCGCAGTCAGGATCTCAGTGCCTGGGGGTGAGAAGATCGCCCAGCGGACGCTGAATCCCCGACTCGGCATCCTGGGCGGGATCTCGATCCTGGGCACTTCAGGCATCGTCTACCCCTATTCCACGGCCTCGTTTCGCGCTACCGTCGTCCAGGGGATTCGGGTTGCAGCGGCCCAAGGGCAGGGTATCGTCGTCCTCACCACGGGCCGGCGCACCGAGAAGTTCGCGCTGCGGGAGCTGGCTCACCTGGCACCGGTCTGCTTCGTGCAGATGGGGGATTTTCTGAGCGCCGCGCTGGATACGGTGGTCGCGGTCGGAATCGGTGAAGTCGTGATCGGCGGCATGGTCGGCAAGCTCACCAAGATGGCCCAAGGGGCATCCATGACCCATGCCGGACGCGGCGCGGTGGACATGGATCTGCTGGCCGATCTGGCCGCGGAGATCGGGGCGCCGTCCCAGGTATGCACCGAGATCCGCCGGGCCAGGACAGCGCGCTATGCCGCCGAGCGCATGCGGGATTTGAGCATGCTCACAGATTTCCATCGGGCCCTGGCCGAGCGGGTGGTACACGACCTTACCGGGCGTTACCCGGACCGGTTCAGGTTGCAGGTGTTGGTATGCGACCCGGACGGTAACCGGATCGCGGAAGCGGCCTCGGGCTCGTGTGCGCGCTGACCGACATATAAACTTCTTGGCCCTTTATGGATTCCGGACTGCTTTGGAGTGGGAGAGGGGATCAAACAAGCTCGGAGGTTGGGCAAAGTCGGTAGGATGCGGTGAGCGCCTGCCCACCGCCCCAGGAATGTCTGCCTGTGCCGGCCTATCCACCACCTCAGGGATGGCTAGGCACAACAGACAAGGGGCAGGCCGCGAACCGCATCTTTGGACGGCGACGTGCCCAACAAATCATTTAAATATTAACCACCACCAAAATGGGAAGTTATCCTCCAACACCACCACCGCAACGCCTTTGGTTGCATGCTGTTTCCGATCGATACGCTCAGGTGTACGAGTACCTCATTTCACCCTATTTTATGTTCTCAGGCTCGTAGGCTGGGCTGTGCCCACCAGCCAGGCACGGTGTTGGTGGGCACAGCCCACCCTACGGGTTACGCGCAAAATATGCAGAAATGGGGTACTAGCCGCCCTTGACCAAGAAGAAGCCTAAACCCTTCCCCGAGCCCCCCGACGCGGTGGAGATCGCATCCCTGACGCCGGAGGGGCGGGGGTTGGCCCAGGTGGACGGCAAATCGGTGTTCCTCCACGGGGCCTTGCCGGGGGAGCGGGTGCGGTTCCGGTATACCCGGCTCCGCAAGGATCGGGCCGAAGGCACGGTAGAGGAGGTCTTGCGGGCAGCCCCGGAGCGGGTACCGGCACCTTGCCCCCATGCGGACATCTGCGGGGGTTGCAGCCTGCAACATCTGGACCCTGCCGCCCAGATCCGCTGGAAGCAGGAGATGCTCGAACAAGTGCTGACAGAGACCGGCCAGGCGCGCCCTGAACGCCGGCTGCCGCCGCTGGTCGCCGCGCCCTGGGGCTATCGACGCAAGGCCCGTCTGGGGGTCCGCTATGTGGCCAAGAAAGGACGCACCCTGGTGGGGTTTCGCGAGCGCGGGACCTCTTATATCGCCGACCTGCGGCGCTGCGATATCCTGCATCCCATAGTGGGGGAGCGCATTGAGGCTATCGCCAAACTCCTGGACGGCCTCTCGATCCGGCAGCGGATACCGCAAATCGAGATGGCGATGGGTGAGGGTCCCTGCGTACTGGTATTGCGGGTCCTGGAACCACCCTCGGCACGGGACATAGCCCGGCTCACGGATTTCGGCGGGACCTGCAGGTTGCACTTCTATGTACAGGCGGGCGGGGCCGAGACCATCCGTCCCCTGCCGGGCCAGGACGTCGATCTGTACTATGACCTGCCCGGCGCGGATGTCCGCCTGTATTTCCAGCCGACGGATTTCACCCAGGTCAATCCAGGGCTCAACAGCATGATGGTCGAGCAGGCATTGATGTTGCTCGCCCCCCGGTCGGACGAGCGGATACTCGACCTCTTCTGTGGGCTCGGGAACTTTACCCTGCCCATCGCCCGCCGGGCCGCGGAGGTCCTGGGTGTGGAAGGAGACCCGGGATTGGTGGCCCGGGCCCGGACCAATGCCGAGCACAACGGTATCACCAATGCCCGCTTTGTCGCCGCCGATCTCTACGCTAGGTCAGACCCTCAGCCTTGGGCCTCACAGCGGTTCCACAAGGCGC
Organism: Candidatus Thiosymbion oneisti; assembly: GCF_900092655.1. Classification (GTDB taxonomy): domain Bacteria; phylum Pseudomonadota; class Gammaproteobacteria; order Chromatiales; family Chromatiaceae; genus Thiosymbion; species Thiosymbion oneisti. Next base: position 26,694 of record NZ_FLUY01001786.1, on the reverse strand, counting down.
TGCTGGACCCGCCCCGCAGCGGTGCGCTCCAGGTGTTGGAGCTGCTGCCGGCGCTGGGGGTCGAGCGTATCCTTTATGTATCCTGCTATCCCGCAACCTTGGCGCGGGACGCGGACCGCTTGGTGAATGGTCTCGGCTATCGGCTGTGGGCGGTGGGCGTGCTGGACATGTTTCCGCACACGGCGCATCTGGAGGCGATGGCGGTATTCGAGCGCGGTTGAAGCACAGTCGCGGAGGGCTTGAGCAATGGGCGTGGAGATCGAGCGTAAATTCCTGGTCAAAGACGATTCTTGGCGCTCCGATGTGGAGTCAGAGGCGCATTTGATGCAGGGCTATCTGGCGGACGGTGACAAAGCGACGGTCCGGGTTCGGGTAACGGATGGTGCCGCCTATCTCACCATCAAAGGGCCCACGGTGGGGGTCCGGCGCAGCGAGTACGAATATCCGATTCCAATCGAAGACGCCCAGGCCATGCTGCGGGATCTCACGGTGTATCCCGCCATCGACAAGATGCGCTACCAGGTCCGGTCCGGCAGACACCTGTGGGAGCTGGATCTGTTCGCCGGAGAGAACGCGGGGTTGGTGCTGGCGGAGCTGGAGCTCGGTTCCGAAGACGAGCCCTTCGAGCTACCGGCATGGGCGGGAGAAGACGTGAGCCACGACCCGCGCTACTACAATGTCAACCTGGCGCGGAATCCCTATAAGCACTGGTGATGTCAGGTCCTGGATGATGCGGTTCTATTTGAAAAGAGGGCAAACTGGGCGACGGGCTACCAGGTATAGGTCAGGCTCGTAAACAGACCATCGGCGGAACGTCCGGTGCCGCCTTCCTGTTTCGAGTAGTCCCAATCCCGAGCGTATTCGATCGCGAGCTTGATACCGTCCATGAACCATTCGCCGGCACCGATCAGCAGTCGCCGTTTGGGCAGGAAACCGACCCGTGAGCGCTCGCCGTTGATGTCCCGCTGGACCCCGCCGAAATCACGGCTCTCGGAATAACTCATGGCGAGATAGGTGCCTTGGGCGCCGATGGCCTCCATCCAGGGGTTCCAGTCGAGCTGATAGCCGAGCGAGACCTGCCAGGCGGCGGGGCTGATGGAGACTTGGTTCTGCGCGTCGTCGGTAAAGGTCGCGGTATCGACCGCACCGTTCCACTCACCCACCAGGGATACCGGTCCCAGGGTCGATCTGAGGCTGGCGGCAAGGCCGGGGACCAGGCCGATATCACCGAGCCACTTGCGGTATTCCTGGCTCATGAAGCGGCTGTCGAAGATCGAGCTGTTATAGTCGATACCCAGGTCGAGGGTCCAGGGGCAAAGGTCGGACGCCGTGAGCTCATCATAGGGCCTCCCGCAATGACCGCCGGTGCGGTAGCCGAAGGTGAGGTTGAAATGGTCGTCGGGGTGCCAACCGGACTGCTTGCGAGCGAAGGTATCGCCGTTGAATGTATAGAGGGCGAGGTTGAATTGCGGCGGTTCGGGCGGCGGTACGATTGCCGCTGGCGGCGGGGGATAGGTCGTGGGCGCCTTGAAACCGGTGCTGCTGAGTAGCTTGTCCCACCCGGGCTTCAGAACCTGGGGTTGGACCGGCGGTGGCGTAACGGGCAGCGGCGGTGTTTGTGACGGCGTCGGAAATCCGGCGCCGATTCCGATGGCGACCTGCCGCTGTTCGAAGCCGGAAATCGTCAAGGGGTCCTCGATGGTCAGCACGTCGGCCACCGGGTTGCCGGTCGAGATGCCGAACGGCAGGATGATGCGGCCCGCCGTCAGGTAAGGAGGAAACCGTTGCGGATCGCCGATGGTGATGAAGGCCGTATCCAGATTGATGCGGTCCACCGATTCCTCAAAGCCGCCGGTCGACACGAAGGATACGTCCTTTCCATCATCGTATTCGATGACCATGCCGGCACGGGTCCAGTCGTTGACCGAGAACTCCAGATCGAGCTCCGCCGTATTGAGTAGAACATCACTGGCGGAGGTGCCGTCGAAATCCTCGCTCCAGCCGGTGACTATCTCCAGGGTGCCGCCCAAGGCGACGGAGTCGTTGATATTCGATCCGACAGAGGTCATGGCGTCGCGGATGATGGCGCGGGTCGCGTCCTCCTGGGCGTGCCGGGCCGATTCGAGCTCACTGACCCGCTGCTCCAAGCCGTGCGATCCCAAGCCGTGTGACCCCAAGCCGTGTGATCCCAGCGTAGCGGCGACCGCCGCGTCGCTCTCCAGCCCGACCACGCGCCGTTCAAGCACCGCCTTGTCCTTCGACAGAATCCCGATGGTCCGGTCCTGGCGGGTTTTCGCATCCTCCAGCTCGGCGACGCGGCGGGCGAGGGGATTGCGATCCGCGACCCCAGGGCCGGCGGTGACTCTGGTGCCGGGTCCGGGCTTGCCGTCTGTTACGGGCCCGGCGGGCCCACTCCGGGTCGGTTTGGCTTCCAACGTGGCGAGCTTGTGCTCCAGCCGTTCCTTGTCCATGACCATGGCACGGAATGCCTCGTTCTGGGCGGCCTGCGCGGTTTCCAGCTCGCGGACACGCTGCTCGAGGGCGGTCTTTTCGGTCGTTACGGCGCGCATCACCTGCTCCTGATCGGCCCTGGCCGCTTCCAGCTCCGCGACCCGCCGGGCCAGACCCTCCTGAGCAGCGGTTCCGTCGGCCTGACCGCTGTCTGTCGCCGGTGTCGGCGCTGCACCGGGAGCCTGTTGTGACTCCAACGTCGAGAGCCGAGCCGCCATGGCCTCGTTCTGTGCCTTGAGGGCCTCGAAGGCCTGCATCAGCCGCGTGAGCTCATCCGCATCCGCCGCATATGCAGGCACCGGCATGACCATCGTCATGCCCAGAATGAGGATAAGCATGGACCATGGAAAAGCTTGACGAATCACGACGGCATCCTCCTACAAACTCCTATCCCTATTCCTACAACAGACCCCTATCCGTTGGCATTGAGAGATTTCTCTCCACTTTTTAATATACCATTTATAGAGTATTTCTACATTTGTCGGCAAAATAAAAACTGCAAAAAATCTTTATTTTCCAGCATATTATAATTGTTACTCTGCGCATAAGAGCTAACATAACAATATTAGAAGAATCTGTAATTCGCTGTGCGCATTCACGGTAGACCGCATGCCTACTGGGAACAAGCTCCCGGAAACCGTCTGTCGAATTCGGCGCATCTGCTAAAATAATTAGGCATACGGCGAGGAGACGGATGTTGTTGCCCGTCCATCGACAGCGAGAATACTTTGTTGACTTGACGTAGTCGGACGACGTCTACCTGTGTCGCCGTGATTCAGTTCTTCGCGGAGGCGAATGAATTTGTGCGGAAGGCAGGATGCCGAGACGGTATGTAACCCCCGACCGGAATGAGGGTCGGGGTCCTAAATTCTTGCATTGCATGGAGAATGAGCATGCGTTCTGCAATAACGATTCCCGAGAATAAGACACCCTTTACCGCTCCTACTTTTCGGTCCTGTGCCCTGGCATTTGCCGCGCTCGGATTCTTAGGGGGTACGGCGGTCGCGATGGCGGGTAGCCCTGCCGCCAAAGGCGCGGAGAAACCCGATCTAAGCGGGGTCACCGGCCTCAAGGAATGGGGGGTGAAGGCCGAAAACCTGTCCCCGAGAGGCCACAATCCACTCTATTTCCCACTCAAGCCAGGCTTCAAGTTCGTCATGGAGTATCCCGACAGTAAGAACGGCTATTACAGGAAAGAGGTCATCGTTCTCGACGAGACCGAGCCGTTCGATGTCCCCGGATTCGGCAAGTTCGAAGCGGCCGTCGTCCAGGAGGAGGAGTTCTTCGACGGCGTCTGGACTCAGCAGGCGCTCAACTGGTTTGCCATCGACAAGACTACCAACGCCGTGTATGCATTCGGCGAGCTGAGCTGGGAGGTCGATCACGCGGGCCGCAAGATCTTTGCCGGCACCTGGCGCGTCGGTGAGCCCGACGGCAACGGCATCGCCGAGCCCGGCCTGCTGATGCCCGCCGAGTTCAAGATTGGAGACAAGTATCTCTACGAGGCCCACGAGCTGGAGGCCCACGGCTACTCCGAGAACCGGGAAGAGGGACTGACCATGAAGGTCCCGGCCGGTACCTTCAAGGACTGCGTGAAGGTACGCGAGTTCAATATCACCGACCCTGACGACATCACCGATAAGTGGTGGTGCAAGGGCGTGGGAATCATCAAGGACACCTCCGACGGCGAGCTGGTCGAATCCGACGGACTTCCCGGCAAAAAGGTCACGGAATTCGGCAAATTCCATAAGAATCCTGTGCAGAAGATCGATGCGCCGGTCGCCAAGATCGACGGATTCCAGGCCTCGGAGATCGCGCTGAAGAAGATCCCGGGTGAGGTCAACTCGGTGAAGATCGAGCGCAAGGGCGACCACAATGTCTACGCCGTCGAGATCATCGGCGCGAAAGACGGCGTAGAATGGGATGTCTTCGTCGACATCGAGACGGGCGAGATCGTCGGTACGGATAACTGAGGAGATGCGCGACGCGGCTTTGACTTCGAGGCGCCGCGAGCTGCGGCCATGGATGGTCGCGCCATTGATTGACTGACAGCCAGGTCCGCCGGCTCAATTTCAGAGAGATCGAGTCATGAAAAAAACTACCCCAACCATTTTATCCATCCTCGTTGGCCTGCCGTTCGCCTTCGCTGTTCAGGCCGCGGACCCGGCGCCCAGGCCCGGCACCGAAGAATTTGGATTGACCCCGCGGGAGCTCGTCCAGGCCATCGACCGGGTCGAGGCCCTGATCGCCAAGTGCATGCGCGGCCAGGGATTCGAGTATGTCGCTGCCGATTACACCACCGTTCGCAAGGGAATGTCCGCGGACAAGACCCTGCCCGGGATGAGCGAAGAGGACTTCATCGACCGCTACGGCTTCGGCGTCTCGACCTTCTACACGGGGCAAGCGCCGCAGCTCTCCGCGGGTTACAGCCCTGCAAAGATCGGTCTCGGCGAGCGCAACGTGGGGATTTTCAAGAACCTCTCCGCGGCCGATCAGGTCGCCTATAACCGCGCCCTGTTCGGGGAGAATCCCGGCGAGAGCTTCGCGGTCGCCATCGAGGGCGAGAACTTCTCGCGCACGGGCGGATGCACCCGCGATGCGATCGGCCAGGTCTTCACCGAGGACCAGCTGCAGGCGAGCTATTACAACCCCAAGGATGCCCTTATCAACAAGGACCCACGCATGAGAAAGGCCCTTCGTAAGTACGCCGCACAGATGCGTACCATGGGTCTGGACTACAACCACCCGGATGAGGTGGAGCCGGATATCCGCGAGCGTCTCGCTGCGTTGACCAAAAATGGTACCCTGCGGGTGGAGGACATGACGCCCGAGCAGATCAAGGCATTCAAGAAGCTCCAGGCTGAGGAACGCCGCGCCGCGGCCATGAACTTCCACTTGGCGGAGGAGCTCTTCGACCCCGTCGAAGCAGCGATCGAGAAGGAGCTGTTTGCACGCGAGGTCAAGTAGCCCATACGGAGTCCATTATCCGCAGAGCACACGGATTTTCGCGGATGGCTCTTTTATGGATTCCGGACTGCCAACGATCATGGAAGGGTACCACCGGACGTTTTGGAGTGCGGCGGCAACTTTACCCCGATGCTTACCGGAACCTACAGCGCCAGGCATAAGCGGGGGGGCAGCCAAGTGGCACAATCCTGCCGCCGCTTTGGATTTGGCGACGCATCCATCCCCGGCAAAGGCCTTGCAGCTAGGGGAAAGCGCCGTCGCCGCGGCGCGTGTGGAGCCCGATGCCCAGGTTCTTGGCAAGCGCTGCTGGTATCCCCCGTCGCTGAGGTTTGATTCGGTTGCGCCGCTTTGCCGGCGCACTCCAAAGCAGTCCGGAATCCATAAAGAGCCATCCGTAATTATATGAAGATCGAGTACGATACCCGCAAGGATGCGAGCAATCTTCAAAAGCACGGGGTATCGTTGGCGCAGGCAGAGGACTTCGAGTGGGACACGGCGGTAGTCTGGGACGACGTGCGTTGTGACTATGGCGAGCCGCGTGGGTGTGCACTCGGGTATATCGGCAAGCGGCTTTACTTCGCTGCCTTCGTGGATAGAGGTGGACGCCGACGGATTATCAGCTTGCGAAAAGCCAACAGGCGAGAGATCAACCACTATGCCCAGGCTTAAACCAAATACCCTTATCCCAACCCCGGAGGAGGATGCGGCCATCACGGAGGCCGCTGGGTCGGATCTCGACGCACGTCCGTTCACGGACGAAGAATGGGAGCAGGTCAAGCCGACGCTGCGTCCTGGGCGCCTCAAGGCGGAGGTGACAAAGGAGTGGATTAGGATCCGGCTTTCAGCGGAGGTCGTGGATTACTTCCGTTCCACAGGGAGCGGATGGCAAACCAAGATGGATGCGGTACTCAAGGAGTGGATGCGCAACCATGCATAAGTCAAGAATGCCGACGGCTCCGACCGCCGGGTTTACGGGCGAGCACACCCAGGCAGGCACAGAACGGCGAGGCCGGCGGCTGATAGCTGGTGACTGGAAGCCCGCCGGTGAGCACAGCCCACCCTAGGGTCGTGCCGGGTGTAGGATGTGGTGAGCGCCTGCCGACCGCCCCAGGGACGGGGCAGGCAAGCAGCGAACCGCATCGATGAGCGGCGAGGCCGGCGGCTGGTAGCTGGTGACTGGAAGCCCGCCGGTGGGCACAGCCCCCCCTACGATTGTGCCGGGGGTGTAGGATGTGGTGAGCGCAGCGAACCGTACCGACCGGAATCCATAAAGGGCCATTCAGAGTATGGCAGGGAAACGAGTTGCAGTTTTGGCCGGTGCGGTGGCAGTGGTCGCCATGGCCGCGACGGTGGGCTGGATCGCCGGATCCAAGATCGAATCTCCGGCGGATGCCGCCGCCCGCACCGCACCCCCCAAGCCGTCGCCGATCTTGGTTCCTATCGAGAAGCGCGTACTGAGCACTGAAATCGTGACCCGAGGCACGGCCAGGTTCGGGCTGCCGCAACCCGTCTCCATCGCACCTTCCAACCTCAAGGCCGGTCCCAGCCTGATTTCCACCCTGCCGGTGCGCAATACCCAGCTGGAGGAAAGTGCCGTCCTGCTCACGGCCTCGGGTCGCCCCGTTTTCATTCTGCAAGGCAAGCTACCGGCCTATCGTGACCTGGTTCCCGGTAGCGCGGGGGAAGATGTCCGCCAATTGGAGGCGGCGCTTATGCGTTTGGGCTTCGACCCAGGTCCGGCGGACGGGGCCTATGACCAACGGACCAGCACTGCCGTGGCCCACTGGTACGAGTCTCGGGGTTGGGAGCCGTTCGGTCCCACCCGAGAACAAACCGCTGCCATGCGCTCGATCGAGCAGGCGTGGGAGGATGCACGCAAGGCCGAGCTCGCGGCCGCGGCGGCCCTCTCCGCGGCCGGCTTGGAGGTAAAGGCCGCCCGTGCCAGCGCAGAAGCCAACAACAGCGCCGCGGCGGCAGCGCTGGCGGCCCGCCGCGCGGACCGGCGGGGGCTCGCCGCTGCCTCGACCAAGGACCGGGCCCTGAGCATAGAAGCGGCAAAGGCCCAGGCGAAGGCCGCTCTGGAGGTCGCCAAGGCCGATGTGGCCGCAAAGGTCGCCGAGCGGGCCCGGATCGTGCTGGACCCACGCCAGCCGAAGACGGCCCGCGAGGCCGCGGAGGCCAATCTCAAGCTGGCCCAGGCCGCCCTCGAGCAGGCCCGGGTGGAGGGCGAGCTGGCGATTCGCCGGGCGCAGCGCGAATCCAGCTCCGGGACCCTGGGAGTAGGTTCCGCCGATGCCGCGATCAAATCCGCGGAGGCGGCCGTCAAGTCTGCCGCCCTCGACGGCAAACGGGCGATTCGAGCGGCCATGGATGCACGCAAGATCGCAGAATTCGAGGCCAACCTGGTGGCCAGGCGGGTCTCCCGTCTGAGTGCCAAACTGGAGCAGGCCCGTAGTAAGCTCGGCATCCAGGTACCGGTCGACGAGCTCGTGTTTCTGCCCGCGCTCCCGGTGCGGGTCGAAGCGATTCAGGCGGCCGTCGGCGATGCGGCGACCGGTACCCTCATGTCCGTAACCGACAACCGGCTCTCGATCGACGCGTCGCTGCCGCTGGAGACCGCGCCTTTGGTCCGACCCGGCATGCAGGTCCGGATCGACGAGCAGGCGCTGGGCGTCACGGCCACCGGCTTGGTCAAATTCGTGGCCGATAGGCCGGGGACCCGCGGGGTCGATGGCTTCCACTTTTACTTCGAGGTCGCCGTCGAAGAAACGACCATGAAACTGGAGGGCTTCTCCCTGCGCTTGACCATCCCCATCGAATCGACCGCAGGCGAGGTCATCGCCGTGCCCTCCAGCGCCCTGTCCCTGTCCGCGGACGATACCTCGCGCATCCAGGTCGAACGCGGCGGCGCACTGGAATATGTGGTGGTGAAACCGGGGATGTCAGCGGACGGCTTCGTCGCGGTCATCCCGATCGCCGGAGCCTTGAACCCCGGCGAATTGGTCGTGGTCGGCGTCGGGAATCCGGGTGCCAGCCTTCCACCATGACCCGATCGGAGACCGATCGCTCGCGCCGTGTACTCGATCTGGCCGGCATCGGACGCCGGTACGGCACCGAGCCTCCCATCCATGCCCTCACGGATATCCACCTGGGCATCGATCAGGGCGATTGGGTGGCGATTACCGGGCCCTCAGGCTCCGGTAAGTCGACGCTGCTCAATATCCTCGGTTGTCTGGACCGGCCGACGGCGGGCACCTACCACATCGACGGTATCGACACCACGAGCTTGACGGATCGGGAACGGGCGGGCGTGCGCAGCCGGCGGATCGGGTTCGTCTTCCAGTCGTTTCACCTCCTGGCCTATCGCAGCGTGCTCGAAAACGTCATGTTGGCGGAGGTCTACCGTAACCGGCCCCAAGCCGGACGGCGCGAACGGGCCATCACCGCCCTGCAGCGAGTGGGGCTCGGGCACCGCCTGGAGTATATGCCGACCCGGCTCTCCGGCGGCGAACGTCAGCGGGTAGCCATCGCCCGCGCCATCGTCGGCTCACCGAGCCTGCTACTCTGCGACGAGCCCACGGGCAATCTGGACTCGAAGAACTCCACCGCGATCATGGATCTGTTCGAGCAGCTGAACCAGGAGGGCCTGACCCTGGTGATCGTGACCCACGACCCGAAGGTTGCCGACCGGGCCCCGCGACGGGTGCATATCGTCGACGGGCGCCTGACGGATCTTACACCCGGGGAAACCGGGCCGCCTCCCTCCGAAGCCTTCAGCAGCGGGGGCGGGCGGGCGGCTTCACGCTCCGGCATTACCGTCCGGGACATGCTCACGGAGGCGGTGGCCGGCATGTTGGCCAGACCCGGACGCATGCTGTTGACGGTCCTGGGGGTCGTGATCGGGCTCACGGCGCTGGTGGCGACTATCGGGCTGACCAGGACCGCGGGCAATCGCATCATCAGCCAGTTCGACGCGCTCGCCGCTACCGAGCTCTTCATCAGCGCCCGGCCGGGACGCACGACAGGAATCGTCGATCCCAGGGCGATCCCTTGGGATGCGCCCCAGCGGTTACTGCGGCTCAACGGCGTCGAGCGCGTGGGTAACCTGAGTCAGGTCGAGGTGGGAGATAGGCTGGTGAGCGCCTCGCCGGTCAAGGACCCGCTGCATCCGACCGCCGTGAAGATGGCCATTCACGCCGCATCACCCAGCTTGTTCTCCGCCGTCCGCGCCGAGCTCCAAAGCGGACGGCTGTTCGATCGCGGGCATTCGGACAGCGCCGAGCGGGTCGCCGTCCTGGGACCGGATGCCGCACGCCGGCTCGGGATCAAGGGGCTCAATCAGCTGCCGGCGATCGCCCTCGGCGATCACCGCTATCTGATTATCGGCATATTGCGCGATCTGGTGCGCAAGCCGGAGCTGCTCGGGTCCGTCATCATTCCCGAGGGGACGGCCCGCAAATACTTCGCGTTGGCCGGGCCCGGTACGCTAGTGGTCGAGACCAGGATCGGCGCCGCCTATCTGATTGCGGAACAGGCACCTTTGGCGCTGCGTCCGGACAACCCGCGGGTCCTCAAGGTGGAGGTACCCCAGGAGCCGAAGCGCGTCCGCGACGAGGTACAGACGGACCTGGATGTCATGTTCCTGCTGCTCGGCGGCCTGTCCCTCATCGTCGGCGCCATCGGCATCGCCAACATCACGCTGGTGGGGGTCATGGAGCGCACCCCCGAGATCGGCCTGCGCCGAGCGATCGGTGCCACCCGCAGCCATATCGCGATCCAATTTCTGCTCGAGAGCGCCTCCATGGGCGCCGTCGGCGGCATCATCGGCGCCAGCCTGGGCGTCCTGGTGGTCATCGCCGTCTCGGCCTACCAGGTCTGGACACCGGTACTGGACCCCTCTGTACCCTTCCTGGCACCCGTCGTAGGCAGCGCAATCGGCCTCTTGTCAGGGACCTATCCGGCGCTACGGGCCGCACGGCTGGAGCCGGTGGAGGCCTTCCGGCATTGATGATCGCATTCATGCTATCATTTTGGAGTCATCCTGATAACAGAGACCAAATCAAATGGGACAAGTCGCTATTCGTAATCTCGACGACGGTGTATTGAACCGTCTCAAACAACGCGCGAAGAGAAACCATCGGTCTCTTGAGGGCGAGCTGCGCCAAATCCTCACCCTAGCCGCACTCCCGTCACGCCCCGAGCTGACGGCAAAGGCCGAGGCGCTGGCGCAAGCACTGGAGGGCCGCTGGACCGATGACAGCACCTCACTCATCCGCGAGGACCGCGACCGTTGAGCCTGGTTATAGACGCCAGCGTCGCCCTGAAGTGGTTTGTACTGGAGCCCGTAGATCGGGTCAAGCCAGACCCCGTCCCGACGCAGGAGGGAGCCTGACCGCCATCCGACGGAGATGGCTGGCATACGGCGGATGGCTACGCGGGCTGGCCCCGACGCCGGGCAATTAGCCGCAATTCAAGTTAGCTTCAAACACAGAGCACAACGCTCGATCACTCATACCCAGGAGTCGTCCAATGAATCGACAAATCTCGTACCCTTCCACGTTTGCCGCACTGGCCCTGGTAAGTGCTGCCTCGGTCATGCCTGTCTCCGGCGAGGAGCAGAAACCATACGAAGATTTCGCTTCAGCTAAATTCAGCAACCCGACCAAGATTGCCAATCCTTGGTTTCCGCTCGAGCCCGGCACACGCCAAGTATGGGAGGGTACCACGGTGGATGAGGAAGGGGTTGTCGAGCCGCACCGGGTCGTCTTTGTCGTCACGGATCTAACCAAGGTGATCGGCGGCGTCGAGACCAGAGTCAACTGGGATAGAGATTACAAAGACGGCGAGCTGGAGGAGGCCGAGATCGTGTTCTTCGCCCAGGCCAACGACGGCACCATCTGGCACCTCGGCCAATACCCGGAGGAATACGAAGATGGCAAGATAAATGCTACTCCCGGATGGCTGCATGGCATCAACGGACACGCAGGCATCATGATGCCGGCGGACCCCAAGCTGGGTGACCCAGAATTCTCGCAAGGCTGGGCGCCCAATGTGCCATGGACCGACCGCGCGATGGTCCATAAGACCGGCGTCAAAGTAGAGACCGGTTATGGCACCTTTGAAGATGTAATCGTCTTTGCGGAACATGACCGAGAGGAACCGAACGCGCGCCAATACAAGTACTACGCCCGCGGCGTCGGAAATATCAAGATCGGTTTCTCCGGCGACGACACCACCCAGGAGCAGATGGAGCTGATCAGCGTCGAGAAGCTCTCCGAAGAAGAACTTGCAGAGGTCCGAAAAGAGGCCCGACGGATCGAAGCGAACGCCGTCAAGTTCTTGCCGGAGATTTTCGGCAAGGTCGAACCGGCGCAGCAACGATAAGGCTCTTAATGCAAGCGGGAAATCTGATCGGATCGGCATTCCCCAAGGATCTCCCGATCCGGCGTCGCTGAGCCCGTAGGGCGGGTCAGGCGCGTGCGCCAGGCGCTGCGATTGCCGCGGCGGTGGGCGCGCCGTCACCCGCCGGATGGCAACCCGTCGGTCGGGTCAGGCCAGGGCGACGGAGGTAGCCGGATACGGCGGATGGCGCAAGCTTATCCGCCCTACGCGGCCTCAGCTGTCGCCAATTCAACACCTTCGCCGGAAAGCCTTAGGTCATATTCCACCCCTTCAGGCGATGAAAAACCGGTACTAAAAGCAGCCTGACCTGTTCCAAAAAGAGTCTATGATCTGGCGGGACTTGAGGCATCACCGTCGAGGACCCGGTGATAGAGCGCCAGGGTCTGGTTTGCCATGCGCTCCGTGGTGAAATGCTCCAGGAAGCGGGTCCTGGCCGCGGTCCCGAGGGCGTGGCGCTGAGCGGGATCAAGCAAGTGCTGCAGCTGGGCTCTGAAGGCCGCACTGTCTTCGCAGGGAAATAGGTACCCATTCTCGGCATCGCGTACCAACTCGGGGATACCGCCGACCGCGCTGGCCAATGCCGGAAGCCCTGCGCGTGCAGCCTCCAACAGACTTAACGATAAGGCCTCCCGCCGTGAGGGCAGGACCAGCACGTCAGCCAGCCGGTACCAGGCGCTCAATGCCTCCATGGACGTTTGCCCGATCAAGACCGCTATCTCCCTCAGACGCGGGCTGGAGGCGAGTCTATGCCGGCAGGCGCGTCCATAGTCGGTTCCCCGCCAATCACCGGCGAACAGCACCAATACCCGCTCGGCTAGCTCCCGCGGCAGATCCGCGAGCTCTTCCAGCAGCCAGTCCTGTCCCTTGTCGCGGATGAAACGGCCGACTTGGAGTAGTACCAGGCGGTCCTGGGTACGTTTGCGCTCGGCAAGCCCACGGAAGAGCGGTGATTCTTCCACCGATTCGGCCGGCTGGGGCGGGATTTCGGGGATGCCGTGATAGATCAGGTGCAGGTTGGACAGGCCACGCGCGCACAGCACCCGCTCCACCGCCCGACTCACGCAGATGATCGGGGCAGCGCGGTCGAAGTGCTTCCAGGAGTTGGTCGAATGTGCGGTCATCACCAGGGCCGGCGCCTGGTTCCAACGCCTGGCAAGGCGCGCATAGTGGCTGGCGCGCATGGCGTGGGCATGCAACAGGTCGGGCCGATGGCGGCGTATCAGTCTGCCGAGGCGTAGGGCCGATAGCGGATCGAAGAACCCTCGCATGGGCAGGGGCAATACCTCGAACCCGGCATCGAAGGCCTGTTCCGCGAGCCAACCCCGGGGCTGGGTCAGTATCCTGGGCGTCCAGCCCTGCTCACGCTGGGCCGCGGCCAATTGCAGCAGGTGGATCTCGATACCGCCGACACCGGCGGAGTGGAACAGGTGAAAGACGCTACCGGACTGGGCCATGACGCTCCCGAGCCGCGTCGAGCCGTGGCAGGCAACCGCTGCTCTTCAGCCGCGGAATTGACCCTCTATTGCGTCTGAGCGGTCTCGAACTCGATCTCGACGAATGAGCGATTGCCGTCCGGTGCGACCGATCCGACGGCCAGCTTGTAGTCCGTATCCGGCTTCATCCAGCCGTTCGGGATCTCAAATGAGAACGCATTGCCGGGGAGCTCGGCTTCGATCGCCAGGTCGGCCGCTTCGTCCTCCAGGATCAAGACGTATTTCTCGATGCCTTCAAGCGGCTTCCACTGCGCCTTCAACCCGGCTGCCGGAACGTCCTCCTGCTCGTCCTTCGGGACGAGGAAGGATACCGGCGGCGGCAACCGGTGGCTCAAGGTACCGCTGCCGCTTATCCGGTCTCCGTCCATGGTGATACCGGTGAAGCCGTAGTCGCCCGCCGGAAAGTCGGCCTGGACGCGGCCATCGTCCTCCGGCTCCGGGGATTCCAACTTGACGGATCGGATGCCGAGCTTGCCTTCGGGGACCTGGAAGTCGACCAGCGTGCGGCCGTCCGGCGCTACGAGGGTCAGGACCGACAGTCCCTCGTCATCACCTTTGGCCTCAATGACGACCTCGGCATCGCCGTCGGCCACGTTCCGCTCCAGATAGAGCTTGGCCGTGTCGAATCGGTCGTCGGCCTGAACCAAGCCGGCTGAGGCAAGCGCACATGTGACTACTGCCACAATAGGAAGCTGTGGTCGCATCTCGATACCTACAAAAGGCTTTTGGCGGGATGCGCTGCGCTTTCCCGCCCTACGTGGGCTTGAATACCTACAAAAGATTCCGTTGCGGCACCGCACGGGAACCGCGCGATCGAGTCCCATTCATCGTCCGTAGCGCCGATTTCTTCCATCCCTGCCGCTGTAGGTTCCGGTCTCGGGTAGAGACCCATTCTCCCGCCTCACTCGATTGGTAGAGCGCGAATTCCTCGTCGCTGTCAAAGTCTTCGCGTGTTAAGACCCGCGGTAATTTTGGTTTACTCATGGCTGCCGGGTGTCAGTAAATAGTCACGGGTATCTTTGCGGCTGGGGAAAAACGTCTTGAAAAACCGCTTTTTGTGGTCTTCGACATAGGAGACCACGTAGGCATAACCTCCTATTTCGACCACCAGCTGCTTCTGATGTCCGTATCGATCCCGATTCGGATGTTCCCGATGGTCGAGTAACCGTCCTTGTCCCAAGGCGATGACGACCTCCTCGAATACCTATCCCATGCCGACGGCGTAGTTGCTCGTTTTTCGACTCCGCCCAGGAAATCGGTTTACCCATATATGGAGTTATATTACAAGGGAAACCCAAGGAAGGTTATAAAGGGATTTGATGAATCGTACCTGGGAAGTCGTCCCATTCCGAGGCTACAGCCTATTCCAATTTGGATTTGGTGTTCAACAGAGATCAGTCGTTGAAAAGCCCCAACGTAGTAGCGTAGGTTGGGCAAAGGCGCGCACTGCTGAGCCGACGCTCGAGCCGATAGCCCATATCGCGCCGTGCCCAACGGATGGATCGATGGGCACGCTTCGCTTGGTGCATCCTGACGAACAGCCGCGGTGCGGAAACCGCCGCGGAATGACCGAAACCTCAAGATCGGTTTGATGGACGCTTGCTTTGCCCATCCTACGCGGGCTCATGGCTGTTCTGATGCAGTTCGCCGCGGGCATCCCTGCCCGCCGGCTCACCACATCCTACTCTGCTTCGCAGGCGAGACCCGTACTCCAAATCAACCGGCAACCGGTGCCGGTTCCCTTCCGATCCGTTCCGGTGCCCGTGTGGAGCCCTTGCCGAAGCGCAGGTAGAGCGCCGGGATCACGAACAGGTTGAGCAAGGTCGAGGTGACCAATCCCCCGAGGATGACCACGGCCATGGGGTACTCGATCTCGTGCCCGGCGATGTCCCCGGCGATAACGAGGGGCAGCAGGGCCAGCCCGGTGGTGAGCGCCGTCATCAGGATCGGTGCCAACCGTTCCCGCGCACCGCGCATGATGAGATCAATACTGAAGGTCTCACCCTCATGCAGCTCCAGGTGTTGGAAGTGGCTGATCATCATGATGCCGTTGCGGGCAGCAATACCGAGTACCGTAAGGAAGCCCACCAGGGAGCCGAGGGAGACGATGCCGCCGCCCATGTAGGCGGCGATGATGCCGCCGACCAAGGCGGTGGGGAAGGCCAGAAAGGCCATCAGCGCCAGCGTCCAACGCTTGAATGAGGTGTGCAGGAGCAGGAGGATGATCGCAGCGGCCAACAGGGTAAACACCCGCAGGCGTCCTTCCGCGGCCTGGCGCTCCGCATATTCGCCGAGCAGCACCGGGTAGTAACCGGTCGGGAACTCGACGGTTGCGAGGCGCCGCGCGACTTCCTCGGCCACGGTGCTCAAGGCAACGCCTTCCTCCACATTGCCGCCGACGTCGATGCGCCGTTGCATATTCTCGCGTTTGACCACATTGGGTGTCGGTTTAATCTCAACCCGTGCTACATCGGCCAGTCGCACCTGCTCGCCGCTGGGGGTGTCGAGCAGCAGGTTCTCGATGTCGGTCACACTGTTGCGCACCTCGGGAACGCCCCAGATCTGTACATCGTAGGCCTTGCCGCCGCGGAAGATATCGCCGACCTCCAGACCGGCGACGATGACTCCCGCCGCACGGCGGACATCACCCGGCTTGAGCCCGTACTGCTGCGCCTTCTCCAGATCCACTTCCACGTCGATCTGGGGCTGCTCGGTCTGCAGCGAGACGTGCAGCTCTTTGAGTCCGGGGGTACCTTTCAGGGCCGCCTCGACCGCCTCGGCCTGCTCGCGCAGCACGTGCAGGTCGTGGCCGAAGATGCGTACCGTGATGGCCTCGTGGGCCCCCGTCAGCACCTCCCGAATGCGCTCCTTGAGGTAGGTCAGCACGTCGCGATAGAGCCCCGGATAGCCGTCGACGACTTCCTGGATCTTAGCTACCGTCTCGTCATAGTCCACGGCGGGATCGACGCTGACCCAGTTCTCCCCGAAGTAGATGCCGACCACCTCGTCCATGATGAGGGCCTGACCGATGTGGGCGCCGAAGTTGCGAACCCCTGGGATCGCGCGCAACTCCTTGCTGGATTGGATGGTGATCCGGTTCATCTCCGGCCAGGAAGTGCCGGGCTTAGTCAGCCAGTGCATCAGGAAGTCCCGCTCCTTGAAGGACGGCAACAGGGACTGACCGAGCTGGGGTACGATCAGGATCCCGGCGAGAAACATGACGCCCAGGGTGGAATAGGCGATGACCGGGGTCTTGAGGAGTCCGGACATCACCCGACCGTAGCCGGCCTGCAAGGGCTTGATGAGCGGCGACTCACGCCGCTCCAGGGGCGCCTTTCTGAGCAGGATGAAACCCAGCGCCGGGGTCACCGTCAGCGCCACCACCATGGAGGCGAAGATGGCCAGCACATAGGCCCAGGCCAGGGGCTTGAAAAAGGCCCCGGACAGCCCTTCCATGAAGAACACCGGGATCAAGGCGGCGACCTCGATCAGGGTGGCGTAGACGATCGCGCTCCGCACCTCGATCGTGGCGTCGAGGATAATCCTGCCTGCCGAGTAGGCACTGCCAGTCGCGCGGTGTTGACGCAGACGCCGCATGATGTTCTCGATGCCGATGATGGCATCGTCGACCACCGCCCCCAGGGCGATGACGAAGCCGGCCAGGACCATGGTGTTGATGGTCGCCCCCTGCCAATAGAGCACGATACCGGCCGCGATCAGCGACAGCGGAATGGCGACGATGCTGATAAGGGCCACCCGCCACTCCCACAGGAAGGCGCCGAGGATCAGGATCACCAGGACGCAGCCGATCAGGAGCGCCGTGGTCAGGTTCTCGATGGACAGCTCGATGAAGGTGGCCGGGCGGAAGATCTCGTGATCGATCTCGATGCCGGGTAGCCCCGGTTTGATCTTGGCCAGGACCTCCTCGACCCCCAGGCTGACGTCCAGGGTGTTGGCCCAGGGGAACTTCTCGACGATCAGCAGCAGCCCCACCTCGTCGTTGATGATCCCGTCGCCGATCATCGGCTGGTGGTCCTCCAGGACCTCCGCCACGTCACCCAGGCGCAGCACCTCGCCGCCGGTATCCTTGATGGGCAGCTCCGCCAGGTCCTCCGGGCTCAGAATCGGCAAGATGTGGCGGATGTGGAGGCGCTGATTCGGGGTATCGATGAAGCCGCCGGTGCCTACCACGGCCCCATCGGACCAGGGCAGCAGGCCGGAGTCCAGCGCGTCCGCCGTGGTCTTCATGACCTGGTTCAGGGTGACGCCGTTCTCTTTGAGACGCGCCGGGTCCACTTGGACCTGGAGCATCTGCAGGCGCTCACCCCAGATGGCGACGTTCGCCACCCCCTCCACGTCCAGGAGCTTCTGGCGGATCTTCCAGTAGGCGATCATCGACAGGTCGATGACCGAGTGCTCCTGTGAAGAGAGGCCGATCTTCATGGTGCGGCTGGTGGCCGACAAGGGCGGCACCATGACCGGCGGACTGGCCCAGGCCGGGATCGAGGGCGTGACCATATCCACCCGTTCCTGCACCACCTGGCGGGCATGCAGCAGGTCGGTGCCGGGCTTGAAGATCAGCTTGACCGCCGACAGCTGGGGCACGGACCTGGAGCGCATCACGTCCAGCCCGTCCACGCCGGCCAGTGCCTCTTCCAGCGGGACGGTCACCAGGTCCTCCACCTCCTCGGGGGTCAGACCCAGACAGGGGGTCTGAATCTCCACCATCGGCGGTGCGAACTCAGGGAAGACATCGACCGGCATCTGGCGCAGGCGCCCGACACCGAAGAACACCATCGCGGCCGCGATGGCGATGACGATAAACCGGAACCTCAGACTGGTCCCAACCAGCCAGCGCATCATGGCTCAGTCCTCCGTGGATGGATCCAGGGGCTGTTGACATTTTTTAGCCGCAAATAAACGCAAATGGACGCAAATTGAATCGATTCCGAATTTGCGTTTTTTGCGTTCATTTGCGGCTAAATCTTCCATACTAATGCCCGATCTCGAACTCGGCCCCGAACAGCTCGGGCGCGCCGACGATCACGACCTGGGTGCCGGGCTCGGGACCCGTGTGCAGGTAGAGCTGATCGCCCTCGATGCGGTCGACCTCGACCCTGGCCCGTTTAAAGACCATGGGCTGGGGGCTGGCGTAGACCCACTCGCCGCCCCCGGCGTCATAGAGCAGCGCGCCGTAGGGGGCGACGAGCCGGTCACCCTGCCGGGTCACCTCGGCCAGCTGAATGCCCAGACGCTCCGCCGCCCGGTCGGTCAAGGTGATCCGGCTAATGCCCGAATCCCCGCTGGGCTCCACGGTTGCCGGGTGGATCTTGTGGTGTTCCGCATCGTGGGACGAGTCCCCACACCCGGCGAGCAACAGGGCGGTTGCCGGAATTGCTGCCATCGTCATCCATCGATTGAAGCGCTGCATTTTCATCTTGTACTCTCCTGTTCGGTTCCGAAATTGCCCATTGCTTGGCCCGTCCGCGACCCGGGGACCACGCAGGTCCCCGCCGGTCGCGCCCATACGCCTTGCCTTCAACGGATCACTTTTCATCGGGAACGGCCTCCAGCAGGTTCTCGAAATCCTCTTCGGACCTGGCCTCGGTCCCGAAGCCGAGATACAGCAAGGGCAGCACGAACAGGGTCATCCCCAGGGTGGTTACCAATCCGCCGAGTGCGGCGCCGGCCAAGGGTCCGGCAATCTCCATACCGGCACTGTTATGCAGCAAGGCGAACGGCAGCAAAGCGGCGGCGGTGACCAGGATGGCGGCGACGGCGGGGATGGCATTTTCAAAGGTGCCGCGGGCCACCAGCTCCGCACCGAAGGCTAGCCCCTCCCGGCGCTCCAGATACTCGAAGTGCAGGTACAGCTTGATGGCGAGCCGCGCGGCCAAGGCCGTGACCAACAGCAGACCCAGGAGTGAGCCGAGTGAGAACTCAGCACCGGCGAGCAGCACCACCAGGATCCCGCCGAGCACCGAGACCGGCAGACTCAGCACCAGGACTGCGGCCAACCGCCAGCTGCGCAAGGCCGCCTGGATCACCAGGAAAATACCGATCAGCGCGGTGAGGACCGCGGCCAGGACCTGCTGCTTCCCGGCGGCGAAGAACCGGTAGTCGCCCAGGACCTCCGCGTGGTACTCCAGGGGGAAGGAATAGGCCTCGAGACGGGTCTGGATCTCATTGGCCACCTCGGCGATCCCGCGCCCGAAGATGTCGGCCTCCACATCCACATAGCGCGCTACGCCCTCGCGACGGATCACGGTCGGATGGGGCTTGATACCCACATCCGCGACCTGCTTGAGCCGGATGTATTGCCCGGTCGGGGTTTCGATCAAGAGATTCTTAATGTCGGACAGGCTGGAACGGGTATCCGGCGTACCCCAAACCACGACGTCGAAGACCTTCTTTTCTTCGAACAGGCTCCCCACCTCCAAGCCCGAGAGCAGGGTCGCGGCGGCCCGTCGCACATCACCCGGCTTGATGCCGTACTCCTGCGCGCGCTCCAGGTCTACTTGGATCTCCACTGTCGGCTCGATCGGGGTACCCTTGATCTCGAGCTCGGCGATACCCTCGATGTTACCCAGCACATCCTTGACCTTCTGGGCCTCCCGCGCCAAGACATCGGTGTCCTGCCCATAGACCCGCACCACGAGCTTGTCGTCCTCCTCGACCCGGACCGCGGCGATGCGCTCTTCCGAGTAGGTGGTCAGATCCACATCGAGCCCCGGATAACCGTCAATGGTCGACTCCACTGCCGCCAGTGTGGCGTTGTAGTCTGCCTCCGGATCCACATTGGCCCAGACCTGGGAGGCGTTGATCCCGACGATCAGGTCGGAGGTCACCGCACGGCCGACATGGGCGCCGACGTTGTCGATCCCCGGAATCTCGCCCAACTCCCGCACCAACTCACCGGTAATGCGGCTCATGGCCGGCTGGGACGTGCCCGGCTTGGCGTTCCACTGGATCAACAGGTCACGTTCCCGAAACTCGGGGACCAATTGATCCGAATGCACGAACGGGATGCCCACCGCCACCGCGAGCAGGGCGACACCCGCAATGGCATAGACCTTGCCGGAGGCGGCGGAAAAGCCCTCGGCGATCTTCTTGGTCGATCCCTGCAGTGCCTTCGAGAGTGGGGAATGCCGGATCTCACGGGGGTCCTTGGGGAGGATCAACAGGCACAACGCCGGGGTCAAGAGCAAGGTGACGGCCAGCGAGGCGACGACCGCGATCGCGTAATACAGACCGACCGAGTGGAAGAACGCACCCAGGACCCCGGAAACGAAGAGGAACGGCAGCACCAGCAGCAAGACGACCAGGGTGGCGGAGGCCATGGTCCCCCGCATCTCGGAAGCCGCATCGAGGATGGCCGTCCAGACCCCCTTGCCCTCCGGTCGCTCACCGGCAAGGCGGTGGCGGATGGCATGCGTATCCAGGACGGCGTCGTGCACGATGACGCCTGCCGCCGTCATGATCCCCGTCAAGACCAGGATGTCCAGCCTAGCGCCGGTGAGGAACAGCACAAACCAGACCACCATGAGGGAAGTCGCGGTGGATATGACCACGATCAGGGTCATCCGCCAGTCGAGGAAGAACAGCAAGAGCGTGATCGCCGCCAGCAGGATGCCGATCGTCACTGCCGTGTTCAGGTTATCGACGGCATCCTCGATGAAGCTCGCGGGACGGAAGATCTCGGTGTCGATCTCGACGCCCGTAAGTCCGGGCCGCAGGTCATCGAGGGCCTTCTCTACCCCGCGGGTAACATCGAGGGTGTTGGCCCAGGGGAACTTCTCGATGACCAGCATGATGCCGCTGTCGTTACCGACGATGGCGTCTCCGATCAGGGGCTGATGACTCTCGACCACCTCGACCACATCTCCGAGGCGCTGGTCCTTGCCTTCGATGGTGACCTTGGACAGGCCCTCCGGCGAAACGATGGGAAGGACGTGACGCACCCCTAGGCGCTGGTTGGGCGTATCGATGAATCCGCCCGTACCCGGATAGGCCGCATCGAGAAAGCTCAGCGGTGAGACCCAGAGCGCGTTACCGGTGGTCGCGACCACATCACGCAGGCCCACGTCCGCCTCCTTGATCCGATCCGGGTCCACGTGGACCTGAAGCTGACGCTTGCGCTGGCCCCAGATCGAGACATGCGCGACGCCGGGCACCCCCATCAGGCGGGGGCGGATGTTCCACCGGGCCAATACCGACATCTCGATCAGCGACAGCTCGTCCGAGCGCAGCCCGACCTTAAGTACGCGGCTGGTGGACGAGACCGGCTGCAGCATCACCGGTGCCTTGGAGACGTTAGGCAGGCCATGGGCCTGGGTCAGCTTCTCCTGCACCATCTGCCGCGCCTCCATGAGGTCGGTACCGGGCTGGAAGATCAGCTCGATGGATGACACGGATGGAATGGATTCGGAGCGAATCCTATCCAGCCAGGCGACCCCGTTGAGCAGGTCCGCTTCTAGTGGGACCGTGATCAGCTGCTCGACCTCGGCGGCCGACAGCCCCAGGGCCTCGGTCTGGATCTGGACGATCGGTGGTGAGAATTCAGGCAACAGATCGGTCGGCAAATCTCCTCGCTTTGCGAAACCGATGGTAATCAAGGCCACGGCGGCTACCAGGAACAAGAAACGCAGCCTCAGACTGGATCGAACTAAGAACCGGAACATAAGCTCACACTCCTTCGCCAAACACTCTGGCGGATGAAATCCAACAACCCCGTCAAGAAATCAACCTACGGTTCTGGTGAAGATATGCCGCTACCCGTGGATTCCTGGCCCCGATGCCGATTACTCGTACCCGGTAGCGACCCCGATAGCGACGTGGCACCGCAAGATCGATCGGGTAGAGGGGACCGCGACCCCCATGTGCCCATCGAACCATGCGTACGGCTCTTCACATGTTTCGTCTCAGAAGCTATCTGGTTAGAACGGAGCCTAGCGTCGTGTTGCGTTACGCCATGCAACCTACACTTAGTAGGCGAGGTCCGCGCGTGCAGTGAGGTGGATCATATGGGTGTAGGTTGCGTTAAGACGCTGGCACTGGCCTGGCCGTGGACCAATGAGCCGTTGGGCGTCGAACGCAACATGTCAAGTCCCCCAAACAGCGCCAAACAATTCAGGATTGCTTTTAACCAGACAGCTTCTCAGTATGGAAGTGAAACCTCCTCCTGCCCAGTTACAATTGTAAATCAAACCAAGTATAGAACAAACGATCAAAAAAACAGGGCAAGGCGTATTTCCTGACTCATAGCAATGAAATACACCCGGTTCCGGCGTATCCATGCTGTGCGAAGATTGTCACCAGCGGTGGGGCACGCAGGTTGTTCAGGGTGTGGCGAAACCGGTCAGCATCAGGGTAGCTCTGCGAGAACGAGTTCCAGATTCGGCGCACACGGATACGCCGTTGTGCACCGATCTTCAGGAGCTTGCGGCGGGTGCTGCCGCACTGGGCATGGGCAGGTGCCTGCCAGCCCGAAACAGCGCCGGGCATACAAAACAGGAGGCGAAACGGACAGCAGCGGATCCAGGCGGATCACCAGGTCCTCCAGAAGTTGTCTGGTTAAACTTTATACACACTTGGCAACCGTGATCCGCAACATCGCAATCCGGACCATATTCTCAGCGGTGATGGCCAGGATTTCATACACAACCCCGACCCGCTTACAGGTATCTTAACCATGAACGAATCCCACTACGAAGAAGTCGCCGCTGGTATCTATTGCATCGAGACCGGCTTGTACCGCCCTGGCCTGGCTGCCTGCTATCTGATCCGCGCGGGCGATCGCCTGGCGTTCGTGGAAACCGGCACCGCGCGCTCGGTGCCCCGCATGCTGGCCCTGGTTTCCGCCCTCGGGCTCACGCCGGAGGCCGTCGATTATGTCATCCCTACCCATGTGCACCTGGATCATGCGGGCGGCGCCGGTGACCTCATGGCCCGCTGCCCCAAGGCCCGGCTGGTGGTCCATCCCAAGGGTGCGGACCACATGCTGGATCCCTCCAAGCTGGTGGCCGGAGCTACCGCCGTTTATGGGGCGGAGGAGTTCGCTCGGCACTTCGACACCCTGACGCCGATCCCCGCGGAGCGCGTCATGGTGGCGGAGGACTCGCTGGTGATCGACCTCAACGGGCGTCCGCTGACCTTTATCGACACCCCGGGGCACGCCAACCACCACGGCTGTATCTTCGACGAGCACACCCGCGGCTGGTTTACGGGTGATACCTTCGGCATCGCCTACCCGGAGCTCCACACGCCCGACGGTCCTTTCCTGTTTGCCCCTACCACCCCGGTCGCTTTCGATCCCGCTGCCTGGCAGAAGAGCCTGGACAGACTCATGGGCTACAACCCCAAGGCCGTCTATCTGACCCACTACGGGCGCCTTGATGACCCCCAAGCGTTGGAAGAGGAGCTACGCCGAAGTATCCGTGACTTCACCGAGCTGGCGTTAGCGGAGGAAGGCAATGAGCAGGCAGGGCGTAGCGAACGGCTGCGAGCAGGTGTCGCGGAGCAGCTGCTTGGCCGCACCCGGCGCCAGGGCTGCGCACTGGACGAGTCCCGAATCCGCGCCGTCCTCGAGGTCGACATTGCCCTCAATGCCCAGGGGCTGGAGGTGTGGCTGGCGCGGCGGGCCAAGCAGGCGGCCGAGAAGGCCAATGCTTGAACTTACCGGCCCGGCGAGCTTAGTAGGTGTCGAGTCCCGCGAGATGAGCAGATGATTTCAAACGAGATGAACAGATGATTTCAAAATTGATCAGGCAACAATGGCCTTTTTGGTTGGGTGGGGTGTTGGTCGGGATCGCGGAAATCCTCTACTACATCCACTCGGACCATTACGACTTTATCGTGGTTACCACCGGCTTTGCCCAGATGTATGCGGCGAGCGAGCAGCTCTTAGGTCTGGACTGGGTCGGCCGGGTTTACGAGCCCGGAATCCACTGGACTATTATCGGCGCCTTGCTCGGGGCCCGGCTCGTGGGTCTCGGTGAGGGGGAGATGCGCAGTTGGGTGCGCTATGACTGGAAAATGCTTGCGCTCGCCTTCATCGGCGGTCTGCTGTTCTCATTCGGCACCCGGCTTGCCGCGGGATGTACCACCCATCACTTCGTCGGCGGTATCCCCGCCATGAGCATTGCCTCCTGGGTCGTGCTCCTGAGCGGGATCCCCTTTGCGTTCCTGGCCTTCCGATTCGCCCTCCGGACCGGCTTGGGAGGCTACTTCCGGCACCAGGAGACAAGGGAGATCGCGGCCCATTGCTACTGCCACCCCGAGCACCATAATCCCTGTTACGACCCGGACTACAGCCCGTGGCGCGATCCGGCCCGCTGGCTCATGAACGGGATACTGATCGTCTTTCTCGGGGTGCCGCTGGTCTTGGCCGTTTTCGGGGATGCTATCCAGGGGGCGGTGAGTCAGATCGGCTGGTCGGAAGTGATCTGGCTGGCAGCGCCGGGGATCCTGCTCGGCATCGGTATCGCCAAGTGCGGCTTCGGTACCGAGTGCTCCGTGATGGCGCCCGAGTCGGTCTTCATGCAGCAGGAGACCTCCCGTGCCCAGGGGGTTCCACTCTGCACCTTCCGCATGTTCCGCAGCATGCTGCCGCTCCAGGGATTCATGGCCGCCATTGTGTTGTTCAACCTCTATATTCTGGGTGCTTGGCTGTTGGGTAAAGGTAGTATCCCGAATGCGGCGGGGGAGCAGGGGCTCTATTGGGGCCACCTCGTGGGCGGCCCCCTGCTCGCCGTGGGCGCCGTATTCATGGTCGGCTGCGAGGTGCGCACCTACGCGCGCCTCGGACTCGGGTACATGACGGCCTTGGCGGCACTGCCCGGATTCTTTATCGGCTATATACCCTACACCCTGTTCCGGGAGCAGATCGATGGGCTGCTGCTGGCGGACGGTCTTACCGACTACATCACGGTTGCGGAATGGGCCGCCTCCACCCTCGGGGGTAGCGAGGAGGTCTGGAGTATCGCCTACAGCCTGGTGCTCATCGGGATCCTGGTCCTGAGCTTCGATGCCGGTCGGCGTTTCCTCGGGGTCGGGTTCAAGGAGATCATGCTTAAGAACACCGATGACTTGGTCTATAAACCGGAGATGGGTACCGGCTGATTGGGCGCCGAGCCTCGACACGAGACAGGATTGGTTGCAAAATCGTATCCAAATCTCCTGTCATCCTTTCCTCATGAGTCGGACCCAGGTTCGAAACAAGGCACGAGTATCCTCTCTATGATTTGGTTTGTTCCGAGGGTACGCAGTGGGGTTGAGCGCGTCGGTGTCGTCCATCAAGCATAGCAGCCGCCTGTTCGTGGAGCTTGCCCGCGGAGCGGACGATGTCCGGGAGGCCCAGGCCCTACGCTACCGGATCTTCGGCGAGGAATGGGGGGTGACCTTGAAAGGTGGCGAGACCGGCCTGGATAGCGATGAATTCGACCCCTATTGCCGGCACCTGTTGGTACGCGAATCCGAAACCGGCCGCGTAGTGGGTTGTGCCCGCCTCCTCACCGATCGGAACGCGGCTCTTATCGGGCGTTTCTACTCGGAGAACGAGTTTGATCTGAGGGCCATTCGGGCACTGCCGGGCCGGATGCTGGAGGTAGGCCGTACCTGTATCGCCTCCGAGTACCGCCAGGGCGCTGCGATCGCAGTACTCTGGTCCGGTCTGGCCAGCTTCGTCAATCTGCACGGGTACGATTACCTGTTCGGCTGCGCCAGTCTGCCGTTGGGGGAACAGGACATGCAAGCGACGGCAATCATGAACCGCCTGCGCCATCAGGCCATGGCGGCCCCTGAGATCCGGGTGACCCCGCGGATACCTTTACGGGCCTCTCCCGTACCGAACGATGTGCTGGATGCCCCCCTTCCCCCGCTCCTCAAGGCTTACGTGCGTTTGGGTGCCAAGGCGTGTGGCGAGCCTTACCGCGATGCGGATTTCGGGGTCGCCGACGTGTTGATGCTGCTCGATATGAACGACCTCGATCCTGCGTATTCCCGCCATTTCATGGAACGCGCCGACCGGCCTTGACAGCATGCCGAGTCTCAACCCACATATCTCACCGGGGCGGCTGGCGGCACTTCAGTTTCCATTTATTTCAATGGGTTATGGGTTAATTTCTCAATTGCCACAACAAACAGTGTGTGATTGCCGCCAGCCTATCACCATCCTGGCGGTTCACGCTCACGCCGTCTTGTCCGCTCCCGCGGACTCAGCCCCTCTGTGCTGATCGGCGTTGGCCGTTAGCCTACCGAGGCGCTTAATCGACGCTGGAGCGTCGGGATCTGCTCCCACGCTGGAGCGTGGGGAGCCAGCCGA
>NZ_FLUY01001787.1 GCF_900092655.1 Candidatus Thiosymbion oneisti | reverse complement strand
TATTCCTGCGCTCGCGCGCCTCGCATCTGACCGCTTCTCGCCTCGCTGAGAACGCAAAATAAGGCGAAATGGGGTACTCGATTCCGGCAACGCTTACCGGAATGACGAGGTGGGGTCTGAACGATTACTCGGATAGAAAGGACCGCAACCCCCATGCGCCCATGGAGGCCTGCGTACGGCTCTTCACATGTTTCGTCTCAGATGGAAGTGAAATTTCCTCCTGCTCAACTGCAGTTGTAAATCAAGTATAGGAATAAAAGATTAAAATAGGGGCCCTAAAAAATTCCCTCCCTGGGTTTCTTCAACCCGGCGCCCGCATAGTGTGGGCACCAAGCATCTTCATTTTCATGCACTTAGGCGCAGGAAAATGCAGCCCGCGTAGGGCGGGAAAGCGCAGCGCATCCCGCCAAAAGCCTTCCGGCGGGTTGCGACCATCCCTGGTCTTACCCGCCCTACGAGTTCTCAGGCCCCAGCGGTTTGAATCGAACGATGAGTAATGGCAACAGGGTCAGGTTGGCGATCAGTGCGATCAGCATGGCCAGACCGGTGAGCAGGCCGAAATAGATGGTGGGGATGAAGTTCGACAGGACCAGGATGGAGAAGCCCAGGGTGACGGTGATGGAGGTGTAGTAGATGGCCCTGCCGACGCTGCCGTGGCTGCGTTCGACGGCAGCCCAGTAGTCGCCGTCGCGTGCGAATTCTGCGCGTACCCGGTGGGTGTAGTGGATGGTGTTGTCCACCCCGATGCCGATCGAGATGGCGGCGATGGTGATGGTCATGATGTCCAGCGGGATGCCGAGCCAACCCATGGTGCCGAGGATGACGGTCGCCGCTACCATGGTGGGCACGCTGCCGATGGCGGCCAGCATCCAGTTCCGGAACAGGATCAGCAGCATGGCGCCGATGGCCAGGAAGACGACGACCAGGGTGAGGATCTGGGAGCGGAATAGGCTCTGGAGCACATTGTTGTAGAGCACCAGCATGCCCGAGAGGCGTACTTGCGTCGCTTCCAGGCCCAGCTTGTCGACCAGATCTTTGCGGATGCGTTTTATCAGCTCGTCCCGCTGCAGGTCGGGGTCGGAGTCGATGACCCGCACGGAGAAACGCAGCTGATTGCCGTCGGCGGACATGTAGGGCGTGAACAGGGTATTGCGGATGTTCTCCGGGAGCCGCTGGTAGAGGATGGAGAGGGTGAAGTTGTCCAGGGGTTCGTCGTTGTTGAGGTGGGTTACCAGGGCCATGGTGGTGGCGATCGAGAGTACCTTGCCGGTTTCGGGCAGCCCCTCCAGGTAGGCATGTATCTGGTCCGCGACGGCAAGCTGGAACATGTTGAACCAGTAGCTGTCCCCGCTGATCCCAGTGCTCTCGTCCTCGGACAGCTCGTCCTGGTACAGGGGGTCTGCTTCGAATTCATCCGAGTCTGTGGGTTTCTCTTTGGCGATTTCCTCCTCGGCGATCATCTCTAGGAAGGTCCGGTCCGGTCCGACGATCAGGTCCAGGGGCGTGGTCCCTCCCAGCTGGCGGTCGATGAGGAGCATGCCCCGATAGATCTCGGTGCTGTCCTTGAAGTAATCGATAAAGCGATTCTCCACTGTAAGCCGCAACAGGCCGGCGATGCTCAGGGCCACGAGCAGGGCATAGACCCATAGGGTCGGGGTCCGGAAGCCTTTTATGAGGCGGGCCAGGGAGCGGGTGATGGCAGCAGTCACGTCGTGGTGACGGAAGACCGGTTTACCCGGGGTGAGCTGGACGGCGCTCGTGGGAAAGAGCAGGAAGCACAGGACGAATGCCAGACCCACACCCACCACCATCATCCAGCCGAAGTCGATGACCGGGCGGATACCGCTGATGATCAGGGAGGCGAAGGCGACCTGAGTGGTCAGTGCCGTGTAGAGCGACGGCAGGAACTTGGAGCGGATGGTCTCCTTGACCAGGACGCGTTGCCCGCTCTGGGGGTTCAGCGTCTGCAGCTCCAGATAGCGCACCACCATGTGCACGGTCAGGGCCAGGGCCGTGATCAGCATCAGGGAGATGAAGTTCGAGGAGACCACCGTCACCCGCCAGTCCATCAAGCCCAGAAAGCCCATCATGCCGACGGCGGCGGCGGCGCAGATCAACAGCGGGATCAGGATCCAGCGCAGGCGCTTGAAGGCCACCCCCAGCAGGCCGATCAGGAACAGGGCCACGCCGACGCCGAACACCCGGATGTCGTTGCGCACATAGTCGATCATGTCGGAGGCGATCATGGGGATGCCGCCCAGATGGATCTCCGCCATGTCCCGGTGGCGGTCCAGGACGGCGCGCACGGACGCGATGTCCGCCTGCCGCTGGTCCTGAAGCCGGGCGGCGTGGGCCTTGAAGTCTTCGGATACGGCCTGCAGCTCGGCGCTCTCCTCGGGACTGAGGGCGCGTTGGGATTGCTCCAGGCGCAGGGCCTCGCGCCTTTCGAGCAGGCGCCGGTATTGCTCGTCACGGCGCAGGCTTACCCGCATGGCGGTGGTGCGCCCGTCCGGGCTCACGACCAGGTTGCGATACAAGGGGCTGGTGGTAAGCTCCTGGCGCGCCAGCTCGCGGTCCGTGCCTGGGGTCTCGAGGGTGCGCTGTTCCTTGCGGATCTCACTGAGGGTGACGCGGGGGCTATCCATGAGGGGCACGTCGAGCAGGGTGGTCACGGACTCGACCCGCTCCAGCGCGGCCAGCTCATCGCGCAGCTCGCCGATGTCCGCGAGCACCTGATCGGACATCAGGTCTGCGCGGGGGCTATAGGCTACCACCAGGAACTCGTCGGAGCCGTAACGGGCGAGTACCCCGCGGTAGTAGCGCAGATCCTCGTCGTTCTCCAGGATCAGGGAGTCGGCGGACGCGTCCAGCTTGAAGCCCTGGGCACAGTAGGCCGCCACGGCCATGAACAATGCGACCCAGAACAGGACCGACAGCGGTCGGTCGAGGGTAAGGCGGTAATAGAGGTCCGTGAGCTTATTGAGCATCGCTATCTCCCAATGGCGGACGCGGATAACGTCCGAATTTCCGTTTATTGGGGGGCCTTGAAAAAATCCTGCCATGGAATCTTTCAATAGGCAAAACCGACAATATACTTTCGACTCCGCGTTCTATCCGCGCGGCCTTCCGAATTGAACCGGGCAGGGCATCCTCACCCCGCGCGGGTACTCGAATCTTTTAAGGTACCCTATTGTCAACGGCTACCCAGGATGGATCAATCGTTGTGTTTCAGGTCGTGTTGACATTCGGCCAGTGATCTTCATCGACACATCGGCGTTCTATGTGATCTTGGATCGTGCTGACCGGCCATACGCCGCGGCACGAGCGACCTGGATAAGCATTCTGTCACCCGCAAGCGCGGTGTCCCTGACGCCGAAGCGTCGTGCTTGTCCCAAGCCCACTGACAAAGATTGCATTGCCAACCCTGCGATAGGCGACTATAGTGGGACCAACTAATGGGACCAACTGAGTCGCAACCGCAAGCGAGGCAGCTCCATGCAAGCCACCGTCAACATTCACGAGGCCAAGGCCCGGCTCTCGTCCCTGATTGCTCGTGCCGAGGCTGGAGAGGAGATTGTAATCGCTCGCGCCAACAAGCCGATCGTGCGGCTGGTGCCGGTTGCGCCGCCGAAGGTCCAACGCCGGCTCGGAGAGGCCAAGGGCATGGTGCGTATCGCCCCCGATTTCGACGACCTGCCCGATGACCTGAGGGAGCACTTTAGGTGAGGGTGCTGCTCGATACCCACAGCCTGCTGTGGCTGGTTACCGACGATCCACGGCTCTCAGCCAACGCGCGCAAAACCTTTTTGGATATTGACAATGAGCTGCTGTGCAGCGCCGTCGTCGGTTTCGAGATCGCGGTCAAGCACAGCCTAGGCAAGCTGGAGCTGGCAGAGCCCCCGCGCACCTTCATCGACAACCGCATCCGCAACAATGCGCTTACGCCCTTTCC
>NZ_FLUY01001788.1 GCF_900092655.1 Candidatus Thiosymbion oneisti | reverse complement strand
GCTGTAGGTTCCGGTAAGCATCGGGGTGAGGTTGCCGCCGCACTCCAAAACGTCCGGTGGTACCCTTCCATGATCGTTGGCAGTCCGGAATCCATAAAGAGCC
>NZ_FLUY01001789.1 GCF_900092655.1 Candidatus Thiosymbion oneisti | reverse complement strand
CGCGGTCTTCATAGGAGAATGAGCCGACCATAAGTCCAAGCCACGGGTAATCTGATGAACGAGTTTCCAGGCTACGATCAATCGCACGAAGCATTCATGCGGCTCTATTGCCGTTCGCTGCCGGAAGACCATCGACGCCGCTACGCCGCGCTTGAGGCGCTGAAGATCGGCTTTGGCGGCATCGCGTATGTGGCGCGGGTGTTGGGGATGAGTCGGCGAACAATCTATACCGGGATCCGCGAGTTGGAGGAGATGAACCATGACGATCCCCAACGCCCACGGCGCCCCAGCGGCAATGAGAAGCGCATCCACCGCCCCGGCGGCGGTCGTCGCCAGGTCACCCAACGTCAACCGGGGTTGGAAGAAACCCTGGAAGACGTCCTCGAAGCCCACAGTGCCGGCAGCCCCACCGATGAAACGGTGCGCTGGACCGACCTCAAACCGGTGCAGCTGGCGCAGCAGGTGCTTGTGCGTGGGTATCAAATTAGCCGCAACACGGCCGCCAAGCTGCTGGCGCGGGCCGGCTATCGTCGCCGTTCCCTGCGCAAGGAGCTGATCACCGGGCACGTCGATCCGCATGAACGCGACCAGCAGTTTCGTCATATCGCTACCTTGCGCCGCCAAGCCCGTGCCCGCGGCGTACCCGTGTTGTGTGTCGATACCAAGAAGAAGGAGGTGCTGGGCCACCGGCATCGTCGCGGGCCATGTTACAGCACCGATGTTCAGCTCGTTTATGACCACGATTATCGCCATCTCACCACGGGTATCTTGGTCCCTCGCGGGGTGTATGACTACCGTGACAATGCGGGCTTCATCACCTTGGGCACCTCCCGCGAGACCAGCGCCTTTGTCTGCGATGCCATCGCTCTGGCGTGGCACGAAGATCGTGCCGAGCATTATCCGCACACGCGGGAAATCCTGTTGACCTTCGATGCTGGAGGTGCCAACGCCGCGCGTTCGCTGCGCTTCAAAGAAGACCTGGTGGCGCTGAGCCGCCGCTTGGGCTTACGTCTGCGTGTCGCTCACTACCCCCGTACACCTCCAAGTGGCACCCCATTGAGCACCGCTTGTTCAGCCAAGTCGAGCGCAGCTTAAGCGGTGTCATTCTCGATTCGGCCCGGACCGCCCGGGAAGCCATCCAGCGCACCCGCACCCAAACCGGGCTCACGGTCAAGGCACGCCTGCTCGATACCGTCTACGAACTGGGACGAAAATGCTCTGAGACATTCCACGAGATTAAACACAAGTTCATTC
>NZ_FLUY01001791.1 GCF_900092655.1 Candidatus Thiosymbion oneisti | reverse complement strand
AATGACCCGCACATAACGGAGGCTCCCGGAATCCCTAACCAACTGAATCTGTTCGACAATTTAACGGGACAGTAGTGACCACTAGCCGTTTCTCACCCCACCCTGCGATGCTCGTAAACACCATTAGCAAATTGGGTAGTGGTTAAAGTTTAAATGGAGGCTCTTTATGGATTCCAGACTGTTCTATCCTCCATCCCCGGCACGACTGTCGAGTGTGGTGAGCACCTGTCTGCGTGCAGGGACGCACCGGCAGGCGGCGAGCCGGAGCGGTCCAGCGGAAACTTTGGAGTGCGGCGGCGACTTTATCCCG
>NZ_FLUY01001793.1 GCF_900092655.1 Candidatus Thiosymbion oneisti | reverse complement strand
ACGCTCCAGCGTGGGAGCAAATCCAGACGCTCCAGCGTCATGAAACCTTGGCCGCTGGAGCGGCCACAACGGCATTCCCACGCTGGAG
>NZ_FLUY01001794.1 GCF_900092655.1 Candidatus Thiosymbion oneisti | reverse complement strand
CTCCTGGCGCACCAGAGAACACAAAGAACGCAGGGAATTGGCCTGCGCTCTTCTCTGTGTCCTCTGTGTCCTCTGTGTCCTCTGTGGTTTAAACTTTACAGACTGGCAGCTGATGCCACCGCTGTTGCGACACCCTCCCGCCGGGAGGGTGTCGCGACAGCCCGTCCATGGGCTGTTGCGGGCGGAAACGGAATAACCTGAGCTCCCGTTTCCTGTTTTTCTTCTGCATCACACCAAGACACCAAGCCGCAAAGGGGTATAAGGATTGAGAGAAGAACGATAGAAATCGAGGAGAATTCTTCGTGTCTTGGTGGTTTGGTGTGAGAAAAATAAAATCGGTACTTCGATACTGCTGTATTCGTTTTCGGTAGTGGATAAATTCTAAATGCTGAAGTCTGCCAACCCCTCCCTCGTCATTCCGGCAGGGATTGCCGGAATCC
>NZ_FLUY01001795.1 GCF_900092655.1 Candidatus Thiosymbion oneisti | reverse complement strand
GGTCGGGTTAGGCGCGTGCTTCGGTGTTCGGTTGGGTCACAGGATTGGGGCGCGCCGTAACCCGACAGACGATGATGGGAGC
>NZ_FLUY01001796.1 GCF_900092655.1 Candidatus Thiosymbion oneisti | reverse complement strand
CGAGGCTGAACGCGCCGTAACCCGACATCCCAGGCTGGCTCCCATCATCGTCTGTCGGGTTACGGCGCGCCCCAATCCTGTGACCCAACCGAACACCGAAGCACGCGCCTAACC
>NZ_FLUY01001797.1 GCF_900092655.1 Candidatus Thiosymbion oneisti | reverse complement strand
TTTCCCGAAAGCGGTGGGATGAAGTTACCATATTCCACGCTGAATTCCATATCACGTGGGACTGAGGAGAAAGATTTCCGGCTGGATTATGGAAATTATGTTGCTCTATCCCTGATGCTCTGAAAATCCGGTAATACTTTCACAGTCTC
>NZ_FLUY01001798.1 GCF_900092655.1 Candidatus Thiosymbion oneisti | reverse complement strand
ACGAATGCGCCAGCGCGCCGGTTTGGTCGAACACCCCTTCGGTACCCTCAAGCGCTGGTTGGGCTGGGATCACTTTCTGGTGCGTGGCTTCAAGAAGGTCCGCGCTGAGATGAGCCTGATGGTGTTGGGC
>NZ_FLUY01001801.1 GCF_900092655.1 Candidatus Thiosymbion oneisti | reverse complement strand
TCTTGTCTGCATCGGCTCTCTACAACCGACCAGGGGCGGCTTTGTTAGTTCTACTATTTACAGCGCACTACACTAGCG
>NZ_FLUY01001799.1 GCF_900092655.1 Candidatus Thiosymbion oneisti | reverse complement strand
AAGTTGTCGCCCAACACCATCAGGCTCATCTCAGCGCGGACCTTCTTGAAGCCACGCACCAGAAAGTGATCCCAGCCCAACCAGC
>NZ_FLUY01001800.1 GCF_900092655.1 Candidatus Thiosymbion oneisti | reverse complement strand
AACCGCGGCAAAGGGCTCATGGATTCCCTCCTCGGTCTGCTGCTGCGCTAACAGTCTGGAATCCATAAAGAGCCTTCGCGGTTATCACCCGTCGTCCATTGATGCGGTTCGTGCCTCCTCGTAGTGCCATCCTGAATGGCCTGCCGCGCTCACCGCATCCTATGCGGCTCGAACCTGTTCGATCACCGCATCCTGGTCGGATTCGGTCAGCCAAGGCGACATGGGAAGGCTGAGCACTCGCCCGGCGGCCGCGGTCGCGTTCG
Organism: Candidatus Thiosymbion oneisti; assembly: GCF_900092655.1. Lineage (GTDB taxonomy): Bacteria > Pseudomonadota > Gammaproteobacteria > Chromatiales > Chromatiaceae > Thiosymbion > Thiosymbion oneisti. The sequence continues at coordinate 14,633 of NZ_FLUY01001800.1, read as the reverse complement.
GCACCTGGGCGTTCGGGTCCTTGAGGGCCGGCTGGCTCGGCAGTGGGACCGGATAGTGCACGGCGGTGGGAATACCCACCTCCCTCAGCCTCTCGGCCAGCCTGTCACGGGCCTGGACCCGGATCGTGTACTGGGCGTAGACGCTCCTGTTATAGGGTTCCACGTAAGGGACCTGAACGCTGTCGGCGAGGCGCTCCGTATAGCGCCTTCCGATCCGTTCACGCGCCTCGACTTCCTGCGGAAACACCTCTAATTTTGCGAGCAATACCGCCGCCTGTAGCGTGTCCAGCCGTCCGTTGATGCCGATCAGGGGGTGATGATAGCGGCGGTCTTGTCCGTGCACCGAGAGCCGACGAATCCTGACGGCAAGGGCCTCATCGTCCGTGAAACAGGCCCCCCCATCGCCATAGCAGCCCAACGGCTTGGAGGGGAAAAAGCTCGTGCACCCGATGGTGGACAGGGCACAGGAGCGCCGGCCCCGATAGGTTGCGCCGAAGCTCTGGGCGGCGTCCTCGATCACCGGTAGCCCATGGCGTCGGGCAATGGCGTTGATCGCATCCATCTCGGCGCATTGGCCATACAGACTGACCGGCACGATGGCGCGAGTGCGCGGCGTGATGGCCGCCTCGATCAGGTCCGGGGCGATGTTGTAGGTGCGCGGATCGATGTCGACGAAGACCGGCCGCGCGCCGAGCAGGGCGATCGCCTCGCCGGTCGCGATGAAGGTGAAGGGCGTGGTGATGACTTCATCTCCCGATCCGATGCCCAGGGCCATCATGGACACCAGCAGGGCATCGGTTCCGCTGGAGATCCCGATGCAATACCTAACGCCGACATACTCGGCCAGCCGCGCCTCGAGCTCCGCGACCTCGGGGCCCAGGATATAGCGCCCGTGGTCCAACACCCGCCGGATGCGGGTATCGATCTGTTCCTTGAGCTGGCGATACTGGGCCTGAAGGTCGATGAACTGCATGGATTTCCTCGTGGTCTTGGGGTTTTCCCGGCCGCGGCTGCGGACCACCCGCGCCGGATAACGACAGACCTTATCAGAGCGCGAGCTGGATCCGAACGGCGTTCTCGACAGCACGCAGGTGCGTCGCCGATAGGGTACCGAGCTGCTCGATCAGACGCGATTTGTCCGCGGTGGTCAGCTGATCCGCCATCGCCTTGCTCTCGGCCTCCCTGATGCGGACCCTGGCCTCGCTGGGATAGAGCCTGGAGGTATTACTGCTCAGCGGGACCACCTGCACCCGGTTCAGAAAGCGGTTGGCGGAGTCGTTGCTGAGGATAACGGCGGGGCGGCGTTTTCTGATCTCGCCGCCGACCGAGGGGCCGAAGTCGACCCACCAGACCTCACCGCGACGCATTCGCCACGTCTCCGATCAGGGCTTGGCTCCACTCGGTCGCTGCCTGCTCGCGTTCGGTATCGCTCGCCATCTCACGATAGGCGGCGTCCAGCTCGGTCTCCGGTGCCAGCTCCTGTGCGTGTCGGAGTACGACCTCGGCGAAGTCATCCGGAACCCGAAACCAGAAAGGGTGTCCCCGGCTCTGCGGACTGCCCAAGGGCTGATCCGCGGCGTTGCCGTTCCAGCGGATGCCGACGCCGGGCTCTCCGTCCCAGTCGAGCCGGGCGACGGCACAGTCGTTCGGGCCGCCGTCGTAGATCACCTGCACGTTGGAGATGTGGCGCTTCGGACCAATGACGGTCCTCGGGTCGCGGTAGTCGATCATGACGTTGCTCCTCGCGTTTGATCGGGACGCAGGAAAGATCAGACATATCCCATATACATATAGACATATGATGTCATATTATATGACATTATATATTGTCATATGATATCTATTCGTCATGTATGTTCATACATGAGATCATATCGAGCCCGTAGGGCGGGTCAAGCGCGTGCACCAGGCGCCGCGATTGCCGCGGCGGTGGGCGCGCCGTCACCCGCCGGATGGCAGCCCGCAGGTCGGGGCAGGCCAGGGATGATCGCTATCCGACGGAGATGGCTGGCATACGGCGGATGGCGCAAGCTTATCCGCCCTACGCCGGCTCCGCGGGCACCTTGATCTCCGGGCCGAGCATGATCGCGATGGGGCGAGTCTGGGGGTTGGCGTCGAGGGCGATCTTAAGGGCCATCGTCAGCGGCACCGACAGGAACATGCCCACCGGGCCCAGAACCCAGCCCCAGAAGACCAAAGAGACAAAGACCACAAGGGTGGAGAGACCCAGGCCCTGTCCCATGAATCTGGGCTCGATCATAGTGCCGACGACGGCGTTGACCACCAGGTATCCGAGGGCGATCCAGAGCGCCGACTGGACATCGAGCTGTACCAGGGCCAGCAGGACTGCGGGGATCGCTGCGATGATGGAACCGATGGTCGGCACATAGTTGAACAGAAAGGCCACCAAGGCCCAGAGCGGCGCGAAGTCGAGCTCGAGGTACCAGAGCCAACCCCAGATCAAGCCCCCGGTGAGCAGGCTCATGAGGGTCTTGAGGACCATGTAGCGGTTGATGTTGTCGAGCACGCTCCGCAGCCGCGCGAGGGAGGAATCCGGTGCCCGGAGCCCTGCCTTCAACTTGGCCGGGAGGTTGGATGCCTCGAGCAGGATGAAGATCACGGTCAATACGATCAGGAAGGCATTGGTCAGCATGTCACCCAGACCACCGAGCAATACCCCGGCCATTTCCATGGCCTTGCCGGTATCCAAATAGTCGGTGAGGGCCGCGTACGGCACCTGGATCCCCACGTCTTTTAACCAGGTGACCAGCTCCTGGGTCAATTCCTTGAGCCTCATCTGGTATTCAGGCAGCTGGGCCATGAAGGCGTTGAGAGAGCCGGAGACTAGGACGACGATGAGACCACCGATGGCGATCATGACCGCGCTCGCCGCCAGCAGCGCCAGCCAGGCGGGCGTCCCGCGGTGTACGAAATAGAACATGGTCGGGGCGGCAATGACGGCGATGAAGCCGGCGAGTAGAAAGGGGGTAATCAGCGAGGCGGCCGCATGCAGGCCCGCGACCACCAGCACGAAGGCACCGCTGACCAACAGAAACCGCGCCGCGGGGTTGAATTCGACCTCGGTTGTCATTGCCCTTACCTCACTCGAACGACGGAATCCCGGACTCCAGCCACCAGCCACCGCTAGCCTTGTCGTAGCGCCACAGTTGACGATCCAACACAGCGCGTAGCCGTTGCACGTCCTCGTGGACGTACTCGATGCGGACTAGCTGTTCCGCACTTTCCTCGTCATGCATACGCGGAGGCTCCAACACCTCATAGCCGATGATCCGTAGGTTATCGATGTGCTGCGGGATCTTCCGACGTCGGTCAGGGTGGACATAACCGTAGACGGTCTGAAAATAGCCCCACCGCATGGCCTCTCCGTAGGTGGCGAGGGTTGCCTCCAGGGCCTTGGCCAGATCGTCTTTTTCAGTGGCGCCGGCGCAACCGCCGAGGGTGAGCAGGGCAGCCGAAAAGAACGCGGATAAGGTTCCGTTGTGGTTCAAACCTGTGGTCCCGCAGCTGGTTGTTCAATCGACCCGCTTACCTTCGGTGACCTGCTCGAAATCGAGCCGTCCGTCGCGCAACGCCACTTCGACTGTGTCGCCGGGCCCGAACTTGCCTGCCAGGATCGCTTGAGCCAGCGGATTCTCCAGCTGGGCGCGGATGGCGCGCTTAAGGGGCCGCGCCCCATAGACGGGGTCGAAACCCGCCTCGCCCAGATGGTCCAGGGCGGCGTCGCCGACCAGGAGCCGCATGTCACGCTCTTCCAGGCGCTCCCGCAGATAGCGGATCTGGATGCGGGCGATGGCCCGGATCTGCTCCCGCTGCAGGGGATGAAAGACCACGATCTCGTCGAGGCGGTTGATGAACTCGGGCCGGAAGGCCACCCGGACCACTTCCATGATCGCGTCCTTCATCTCGGCGTAGTGTTCTTCTCCCGCCTTCTGCCGGATGATATCCGAGCCCAGATTGGAGGTGATGACGATCACTGTGTTCCGAAAGTCCACGGTGTGACCCTGGCCGTCGGTCAGGCGCCCGTCGTCCAGCACCTGGAGTAATACATTGAACACGTCCGGATGGGCCTTTTCCACCTCGTCCAGCAGGATAACGCTGTAGGGCCGGCGGCGGACGGCTTCGGTGAGATAGCCGCCTTCCTCGTAGCCCACATAGCCCGGCGGGGCGCCGATGAGCCGGGCTACCGAGTGTTTCTCCATGAACTCGGACATGTCGATGCGTACCATGGCCGCTTCGGTGTCGAACATGAACTCGGCCAGGGCCTTGCACAGCTCGGTCTTGCCCACCCCGGTGGGCCCCAGGAACAGGAAGGAGCCCAGGGGCCGGGCCGGGTCCGAGAGACCGGCCCGGGAGCGGCGGATGGCATCGCTCACCGCGCGTACCGCCTCGTCTTGGCCGACCACGCGCTCGCCGATCGCCTGCTCCATGCGCAGCAGCTTGTCGCGCTCCCCTTCCAGCATCCGGGAGACGGGGATGCCGGTCCACTTGGAGACGATCTCAGCGATCTCCTCGGCGGTTACCTTGTTACGCAGCAGCTTCTTTTCCGCGTGTTCGGCCTCGGCGGCGGTCTCGAGTCGCTTCTGCAGCTCCGGGACCCGCCCGTACTGGATCTCCGACATGCGTGCCAGGTCGCCGGCTCGACGCGCGGCCTCCAGCTCCAGCCGCGCCCGGTCGAGTGCTTCCTTGATGTGGGCGGTCCCTTGGACCGAGGCCTTCTCCGCCTTCCAGATCTCGTCCAGATCCGAAAACTCGCGCTCCAGGCGTCCGATCTGGTCCTCCAGGTCAGCGAGCCGTTTCCGGGAGGCCTCGTCGGACTCCTTCTTCAGGGCCTCGCGCTCGATCTTGAGCTGAATGAGCCGGCGGTCCAGCTTGTCCATCTCCTCGGGCATGGAGTCGATCTCCATACGAATGTGGGAGGCGGCCTCGTCGACCAGATCAATAGCCTTGTCCGGGAGCTGGCGATCGGTGATGTAGCGGTGGGAAAGGGTGGCGGCGGCCACGATGGCCGGGTCGGTGATCTCCACCGCATGATGGACCTCGTAGCGTTCCTTCAGGCCCCGCAGGATAGCAATAGTGTCCTCCACATTGGGCTCGTCCACCAGCACCTTCTGGAACCGTCGCTCCAGGGCGGCGTCCTTTTCCACGTACCTGCGGTACTCGTCCAGGGTAGTAGCGCCGATGCAATGCAGCTCACCGCGGGCCAGGGCCGGCTTGAGCATATTACCCGCGTCCATGGCGCCCTCGGCCTTGCCGGCCCCGACCATGGTGTGCAGCTCGTCGATGAACAGGATGAGGTTGCCCTCCTGCTTGGCGATGTCGTTGAGCACCGCCTTGAGCCGCTCCTCGAACTCGCCGCGAAACTTGGCGCCGGCGATCAGGGCCGCCATATCCAGCGCCAGCAGACGCTTGGACTTGAGCCCTTCGGGCACCTCGGCGTTGACGATGCGCTGGGCCAGGCCCTCCACGATGGCCGTCTTGCCCACGCCGGGCTCACCGATGAGGACCGGGTTGTTCTTGGTGCGCCGGGCCAGGACCTGGATGGTGCGGCGGATCTCGTCGTCGCGGCCGATGACCGGATCGAGCTTGCCTTGCTCCGCCTTCTCGGTCAGGTCGATGGTGTAGCGCTCCAGGGCCTGGCGTTGCTCCTCCGCATTGGCGTCGTCTACCGTCTGGCCGCCGCGTATCTGGTCGATAGCCTGTTCGAGGGCGTCCTTGCTGGCCCCGGCGGCGCGCAACAGGTTGCCGAGCGTCCCCTCGTCGTCCACCGCCGCCAGCACGAAGAGCTCGGAGGAGATGTACTGATCGTTGCGCTGCTGGGACAGCTTGTCCGTCTGATTGAGCAACCGCCCCAGGTCGTTGGAGACGTGCAGGTCTCCGGCCACACCCTGGACCTGGGACAACCGCTCCAGGGCCTCCCCGAGACCGGAACGCAGCCGATTCACATTGACATCCGCCAGCGCCAGCAGATGACGGACCGTGCCACCCTCCTGATCCAATAGCGCCAGCATCAGGTGGATCGGCTCGATGAACTGGTGGTCACGCCCGACTGCCAGGCTCTGGGCGTCCGCCAGGGCCATTTGGAATTTTGCCGTGAGTTTGTCCATGCGCATGGGTGATCTCTCTTTCAGTATCACTACCCGGAGGTCGTCTTAAGAGATTGTCTGAAAATCAAGGTGCCTCGATGTCAACTGCCGGTCGAAGAATTCAGCCGCAAATGAACGCAAATCAAGATCACTGCCTGAGATTTGCAATAATTTACCACTACCGATTCGCCGTGGGGTAGTGCCTGATATCCGGGTGCATCCCGCCGGCCAGTCGCCAGCTACCAGCCGGCGACTGGTAGCTGGTCGCCCTGATTCGCGTTCATTCGCGGCAAAAAACAATTCCAATTGGAAAATAATGCAAAATGGTATAGTTTGGCGTTGCAGCGGACGGCTTTGCTGCAGGTGAGCTTGAATGTTGGGTTTGTTACTCCACAAGACTTGAGAAGAGAGATAAAATGATTTCCAACGATAATTTGTCATTTACGGCTATAATCGAACAGGATGAAGACGGTTATTTTGTTGCTACGGTTCCATCACTGAAAGGTTGCCACACGCAGGCAAAAACTTTGGAAGAGTTATATCCAAGACTTCAAGAGGTTATCGAATTATGTCTTGAAGAAGAACAACCGACAAATATGAAATTAATAGGCGTCCAACAGATTCAAATCAGCGGAGCAAAATTGACTGGAAATTCAAAGGGAAATTTTGATTGCAGAAACATTCCTATTAATGACATCGGCTTATAGCTCCCCCCTAAAGGCCCGGTCGAGGATGGCGGGGAGCAGGGCGTCGAGTTGCAGGCCAGCCGATTCGCGGTCCTGTTTGGCGATAGCCAACTGTTCGGTGGTTGTTTTGATCTTTTGTTGCCACCTGATGGGGGGTAGCCAGATTTCATCCGAGAGTAAGACATCCTCCTTTAACCGGATTCGCCGATTACCTGCTCCTCCGCCAATCCCAGTGACTTTTCGCTTAATCGCTTCCCAGACTACCGGAGTTGAAAAATAGGCCAGCATAAACTCCGGCAATATCCTGTCAGTTACACATGCAAACGCGGGAAATTCGTTTGAAACATGATGTTGGTCATAGTCCTTGCCAATGATGGCGAAAGCCCCCTCATAGGCGTTGAGACGCCCATAGATGAATTGTCCCTCACGCACTCGGTAGAGCTTCGATGCCTTGATCTCATCACCGGACAGCGGAGCCTTTTTAAATAAGCCCTTGGCGAAGCTGTAGATGCCGAAATGCGGGTACTCTTTTCCAGGCTCGACCTCCACGGGATCGAATACCTGGGTGAGCACCTCGCCTAGAGCCACGCGCTTCCAACCTTGTGCCAGCTTTTCATCATCGGTGAGGTCATTCCGATGAGCCATTGCCACCAGCAGGGAATCCATGTCGGTCCGGATTGCCTGTCGCAGTTGCCTGGCCTGGTCGATCTTCGCGGCCAGGGATTCGATCTTGGCGACAATGCGGTGTTGTTCGACGATAGGTGGCAATGGTACTTCGACCTGTGCAATATCATGTACTTTCAGCGAAACATTTGCAGTTCCTTGCATCAGGGGAACCAGCAAATAATCCTTTTGTGCTTGAAGAAAGAAATAGAGGTATCTCGCATTGCAGATATACGGGTCTCTCGGAATCAATGCCACAAGGAGGTTTGCTAAAGCAAATCTTCCACTCTGGTAATGAACTCTGTGCAAAGCTGCGTTTCCGTGCCCCGTAGAAGAAACCAATGGCACACAGACTGCTTCCGTATCAAATTGATAACTATCAGAGGTACGGCGAGATTTAGCAGTAACAACCAGAGGATATTCACCAGGTGATGTTTTCATTGTTGGCGATGATCCTTTTTCCATCTCACAGAGTTCGCCAATTGAATAAGTATCTATGTAACTCATTTAGTGACCACAGTTTTTAGGAGATCCTCCATAAGTTCCATCACCCACCGCTCCTTCTCCAACATATCGGCGATCAGTTCTTCCGGTGACCGGTGCTCCAGATGTAGGGTAGGCTGCGCCCACCAAATCGGTGGCCGCTGGTGTATCAAGAACAACACCTTTACCGTACAGCTTTATGGATAACTTTGGGTAAACTTTCAGTTCCGGGGCTGCGATGTAATCCTTATTTTGCTGAATGACATCAGCAAGAGGTACGGAAGTATATCTATTCATTCAGCAGCCCCGGACAAATCTATTTCCACCACAGAGAACACAGAGTCCACAGAGGAAAGTTGCTCAAACATTCTCTGTGTCCTCTGTGCCCTCTGTGGTTAATAATTCTTCCCTCAAAGATTCCATAACCCCCATCACCTTTCTCTCCTTCTCCAGCATATCGGCGATCAACTCTTCCGGTGGCCGGTGCTCCAGTGATTCCAGGCTGTTGGGGTTTTTGATATCGAGATTGGCCGAGAGCAGCTTGCCTGTTTGGTCATATTTCAAGACATCGGCGGCGCGGATCTTCCAGGCCTGGGCATTCTCCGCGCGCCGGTTCCACCAGGCCAGGCAGGCGTCGAATTCGGTGTATTCCATGGGCTTGGTCTTGGTGTATTTCTTGCGCCCTTCCGGCGGTGGGAGCTGGTAGAACCAGATGTCGCCGGTGGGACCGGAGCGGTCGAAGAAGAGCAGGTTGGCGGGGATATCGGTATAGGGGGCGAAGACGCCTTCAGGCAGGCGCACGATGGTGTGCAGGTTGTAATGCTTGAGCAAATCTTCCTTGACGCGGGCGGCGATGCCGTCGGCGAACAGGGTGCCGTTGGGCACGACCACGGCGGCGCGTCCGCCCTGGTCCGATCCTGGCCCCGGCCGTTTGAGTTTGCGCATGATAAGTTGCAGGAATAAGAGCGCGGTTTCGGCGGTCCGCAGGTCTTCGGGGAAGTTGCCGAGGATGCCTTTTTCCTCCTCGCCGCCGAAGGGCGGATTGGTGAGGATCAGGTCCACCCGGTCCCGGTCGCCGATTTCGCGCAGGGGAAAGCGCAGGCTGTTTTGGGGATCGATGCGGGGGTATTCCAGCCCGTGCAACAAGAGGCTCATCTGGACCAGCAGGTAGGGCAGGGGCTTGGCCTCGCCGCCGTAGAGGCTGTTGTTTTGCAGGGTCGCGCGGTCTTCGACGGTACGGCACTGCTGTTCCAGGTGGCGCATGGCCTCGACCAGAAAGCCGCCGGTGCCGCAGGCGGGGTCGAGGATGGTCTCGCCCAGCCTGGGGTCGGTCACCTCTACCATGAAGCGCACCACCGGGCGCGGGGTGTAGAACTCGCCGGAGTCACCCGCCGCGTCGCGCATTTCGCGCAGCATGGTCTCGTAGAGGCGGCTCAGGGTGTGCATCTCTTCTGATGAATTGAAGTGGATGCCGTCGATCTTATCGATCACATCGCGCAGCAGGTAGCCGTTGAGCATGCGGTTTTGCAGGCCCATAAAAACGGTGGCGATGACGTCGCGGCGGTCGCCGCCGGCGGCCCCTTGCAGGTTGCGCAGGTAGGCGAACAGGCCGGGGCCTTCACGACCGTCGGGCAGGACGGCTCGCTCCTGGTTGATGAAGGCGATCAGCTCGTCGCCGGTGATGCCGCCCTCCGCCGCCGCCCAGTCGCGCCAGCGGTAAGGCGGCTCGATGGCGGATCGGAAGGTCTTGCCCTCTAAAACGGCCTCGGTCTCGCGTCGCTGCTCCAGGTCGTCGAGGAATTTGAGGAACATTACCCAGGTAAGGATCGGCAGCCGATCCAGCTCGCCGGAGAGGCCCTTGTCCTTGCGCATGGTCTGGCGGGCGGATTTGATGATGCCGGCCAGTTGTTGGGCCGTGGTCATGGGTGGTTCGGCTGTTTTTTTTCTTGGCATGGTGGCGACTATCGGCGTTGCGCCCGATCAAGTGCGGGCGGACTCTGTTGCGAATAGCGGCTTGATCTGCATGCGGAATCGCTTACCGAGGAGGATCTCCGGTTCGGCTCACGGATGAGGACATCGGCGGAGAGGCCAAGACCGCTGCTGAGTTTGCGAATCATATTCAAACTCAGCGGTCGTTTGCGATTGAGGACCTCGGAGACCCTGGAGGTCGAACCGATATATTGCGTGAGATCGTTTCGGGTCAAACCCATTTGGTCCATGCGAAATTGAATGGCTTCGACCGGGTCCGGCGGTTCGATGGGATAGCGTTCACGCTCGTAATGTTCGACAAGCAATGCCAGGAGGTCCAATTCATCCGCCTCCGCAGTACCGGATACCGGATCTTTGTCCATCAGTTGCATCAGGCGCTCGAGTGCCTGCTGATGCTCCTGATCGGTTTTGATGATTTTTGCCCGGTTCATGGTATGCACCCGATCAAAAGCGTTGCTTGCTTGTATTCGGCATGGGTTCCGACCCATTCGACAACCGCGATGCCGTTTCGATAGTTTCACAACGGCCTGTCGATGGTAGGTTGTGCCACCCCTCTCGGTGGGCACAGCCCACCCTACTTATTTCCGAGACTATTTTCACCACAGAGAACACAAAGTCCACAGAGGAAAACTGCTCAAGCATTCTCTGTGTTCTCTGTGCCCTCTGTGGTTCAATACGAATACAGCAAGCCCTGGAGCTGGTCCATCGCCTGTTTCATCCGGGGGGCGCCGCCAAAGAGTTCGGCGATTTCCACGACATTGCCGTGCTCGGAGATGGGTGGCACTTGCAGGGCATCGGGGATGCTGAACTGGCGGGGACCGAAGTCGGTGTATTTGTCGAGCAGCGCGGTGAGGATTTCCCGCGCCTCCGGTCCGTATTGGTCGAAGAAATCGGGCTGGTTCCTGCGCAGATAATCGGCGCGCTCTTGCCTGGTCCGAAGCGGCGTATCGAAGGCGAGATGGCAGAGCAGGTCGAGGGGGTCGGCGTCGGGCCGTCCGGTCGCCTCGGCCAGTTCCTCGAAGGCGATACCGCGCTCTGCCAGTTCCAGAATGACTTCTTCGCGCTCGAGGGGATCGGCCCAGCGGTCTTGCAGTTCGTCGGCCGAGGTAAACAGGGTGCGGACCTTTTCCCCGGCATAGTCGGTGAATTGCACGACGCGGAGCTGATTGCCTTGTGCGTCCAATTCATAGACCAGGTGGGCGATGATTTCGATGTGCCCGCCGTCCACATAGAATTTGCGCGGTTCTCCCGGTGATGGAGGGGCGGCGATTACTTTCCCTCCTCCTTCTTTCCCTCCTCCTTCTTTCCCTCCTCCTTCTTTCCCTTCATCTTCACCTTCATAATCCGGTGGCGGTGGTTCTTGGATGTCGTCATCTTCCGGTCCTATTTCATGCCCTTCGCCGTCGATGGCGATCTCTTCCTCGATTTCCGGGTAGCCGTCGAAATCGGGGTCGGCGAAGTTCCGAGTCGCGGAGCCGGTGTAGTCGAGGATGTTGAACCAGGTCTTGCCGTAGTCTTCGCGGATGCGGGTGCCGCGCCCGATGATCTGCTTGAACTCGGTCATGGAGTTGACGACTCGGACCAGCACGATGTTTTTACAGGTGGGCGCGTTCACGCCGGTGGTCAAGAGTTGCGAGGTGGTGAGAATGACCGGGCTGGTGGTCTCCAATTCCTGAAAGCGGCTCAGGTGCCCGGTTCCGACCTTGCCCTCTTCCGAGGTGACGCGGGCCACATAGTCCGGGTGCCTGCGGACCAGATCAGCGTTGCGGTTGTTCAGGGCGCGGCGCATCTCGTCGGCGTGTTCCTGATCGACGCAAAAGACGATGGTCTTGGCGAAGCGGTCCGTGCGTCCCATGAACTCGGCAAGGTGGCGGGCAATGGCCTGGGTACGGGCGCGCAAGGCGATGGCGCGCTCGAAATCTTTGGTGTGGTATTCCTCGTCGGGGATTTTCCGGCCGTAGCGGTCCACTTCGCCCTTGCCGGGCCGCCATCCGGTGGCATCCGCCTGGGTCACGACCCGGTGGACCCGGTAGGGGGCGAGGAAACCGTCATCGATCCCCTGGCGCAAGCTGTAGGTATAGAGTGGGTCGCCGAAGTATTCGTAGGTATCGCGGTTGTCCTCGCGCAACGGCGTGGCGGTCATGCCCAACTGGTAGGCAGGCTCGAACCATTCGAGGATTTCCCGCCAATTGCTGTCGTCACGGGCACTGCCCCGGTGGCACTCGTCCACGATGATGAGATCGAAGAACCCCTGCGGGTATTCACGATAGAGACCGGGACGGCGGGAGTCCTCGGCGATGGCTTGGTAGATGGCGAAGTATATCTCCCGGCTTTTGACGGCTTCGCCTTCGATCTTGTGGCGGGCATCGCCGAAGGGGGCGAAGGTCTTGTCCTTGGGATCGTCGACCAGCAGGTTGCGGTCGGCCAGGAACAGGATGCGCGGCTTGCGGTATGCGCCGGTGCGGTTCCAGCGGGCATTCCACAGCTTCCAGCTGATCTGAAACGCTACCAGGGTCTTGCCGGTGCCGGTGGCCATGGTCAGCAGATTACGGCGTTTGCCTTGCAGGATGGCCTGCACGGCCCGGTTGATGGCGATTTCCTGGTAGTAGCGCGGGGGATTGTCGGGAACGGGGTGATAGGGGGTCAGCAGTTTCTCCGCGACCCCGTCTTCCAGTCCTTGGCCGGCCTTCAATCTGGAGAATAGTTCCGCCGGCGATGGGTAGGCCGCCAGCTCGGTTTCCCGTCCGGTCAGGTAGTCGAATTCGATGATTCGGTGACCGTTGGTGGCATAGGCGAATTTCAGCCCGAGGATTTCGGCGTATTCCTTGGCCTGCTGCAAACCTTTACCGGGCGGGTCGGATTCGGGCTTGGCCTCGACCACGGCCAGCGGAAAATCGCGGGTATAGCGCAGGAGGTAATCGGCCCGTTTCCGGTCCCGGCGGCGGACGACACTGCCCCGCACCTCGACCCGCCCGTCGGTGAAGGTCTGCTGTTCGGTGATGGAATGCGGATACTGCTCCCAGCCCACCGCCCTGAGCTTGGGGGTCACATGGGCCCGGCAGGTATCCGCTTCATTCAATGTGGAATCCACTACCGGAGGTCATCTTAAGTTTGCTTGGGAACCGCGTCGACCGGGGGCTGGGCCTGATCCACTTTCAGCCCCTTGCCGTGCAATTCTCCGTCCTCGGTCCGGACGCGGACACTCAAGGTACAAGGTCCATCAAATCGCATCGGGGAGAAAGTAGCCGTAACTTGATTTGCCAGAACGCCCATTTTTCTTTGTTCTATCGTCAGGTCCTTGGCCGAGTCGGAAAGGGCCGTTAATTGTGCCTCATCGGAGGCGATCTCCTGCACGATTTCTGTATCCTTCAAAAGACGCAGATTAAGAGAACGGAATGGCTCCTCGGCAGGCGTTAGGGTGTTCACGAACAGGCACAGCTTGGGAAGCGTGACCGGAAACGCGGGAACCAATAATTCTCCCGAATAGACCCCGATAAAGGAGAGCTTTCCGCCCATCTCGTGGCGGATGTCATCACAAAAGAGGGTCTCGACGTAGCGCGCGATCATTTCCGTTGCGCCTGGGCGATGGCTTCCTGACGTTTGAGCGCCTGGTCCAGGGTATTCAGGTCGATGCCTAAGGCCCTGGAGAGCTTGCGGCAGGTCTCGATGGTCAGATTCTCCGTACCTCGCTCGATACGGGCGATATGGGATTGGCTGGTCCTCAGCTCCGCCGCCAGACGGGCTTGCGACCATCCTTTGCGCAACCGCAGGGTACGCACCGTGTCACCATCCTCGCCATAGAAGGTGTCGGCGACCCAACGCCTGCCTGCTTCCAGGGCGGCACGGCGCTGGCCGTCCTGCTCCCACTTGCCCACCAATTGACTGATGGCCGTGTGTTTAGCGGGGACCTGGGGCTGGAACGCAGTGTAGTCCTCGAAAATAAAGACCTGGCACTGGGTACGGCTGGTGGTTTCGACTGCCGTACCGGGCGGAGCGAAGACCTTCTCAAAGCGCCTGATAGGCGCAGAGGATGCGCCGGCTGATCGGGTGGCTTGCATCATAGTTGAACTCCCTCGGCGCTATGGCCAATACGTGGTAGTGCTGCCTCCGTGGCTCGAAGGCGTAGACGACGCGATAGCGAAGTCCCTTAGCTTCCAGATCCCATAGCTTCAAACGCCACAAATCCTGCCCCTTTCGCCAGTGCGCTTGCCACTTGCTGACGTGAAAATCTGCCGACCGATGAGCGCCGTAGTCGTGCTGGGTCAGGCGGTCCAGCAAGTCGGGGTCGCCTTCCAGTTGCGCCAAGAGGGCCAGGATTCGGGCCGCCGCCTGAGGTTCCTCCTTCCAGAGAGCCTCCAGGTCGGCCTCGGCATCATCGTGTACGAACAGGGCAATCAATATATCTACCTAGATATAAGCTGGTCAATACTAGTACCTCATTTCGCTTGATATTGCGGGTAGAGTCGCTTGAGCTTGTGCGAGCTTTCTCACCCGCAATGCTAAGAGGCTGTCTAAAATTAAGATACTGATTTTAGGGCATAAAATCTGTAAATTTCGCGCTCGTTCCCACGCTGGAGAGACTGTGAAAGAATTCGCCCTTGGTCGTGGCGAGGGTAAACTCCCGGTCGGGCTCGATCCGAGAGGGTGAGATTGATGGCGAGAGGTTACAAGCCAGGCGTCGCCCGTGCCCAGGCCGCACGCCTGCCCG
>NZ_FLUY01001802.1 GCF_900092655.1 Candidatus Thiosymbion oneisti | reverse complement strand
AGCTGCCGGTCTATGAGCGCCTCGGCGACGTGCGTGAAAAGGCGGTGACCCAAGGAAAAATCGCCGACATCCTGCAGGCCCGCGGCCAGCTCGATGAGGCCCTGCGCATCCGCACCCAAGAAGAGCTGCCGGTCTA
>NZ_FLUY01001804.1 GCF_900092655.1 Candidatus Thiosymbion oneisti | reverse complement strand
GATGGTAAAAATCTCGGGATTTTGAATCATTAAGAATTAACTACCTTACTATATCACTCTGATATTTACCACTACCGGATCTTGCAAAATGACCACCGGCAGTATCTGGATGCCGGTTGCCGCCGTGTAGAGCTCCAGGGTGAGGTAGGGCCAACGCCGACCCCAGTCTTTCGCCGCCTCCGGGTTACCGTGAAGCGCAAGGGCGGGGGGTGAGGGAAGATGGGCCTCTCCCGTCACCGTCACTTCCCCTCGGGGTATCGGCGCCGCAACCGGGCTTCCATCACCGGGCGCGGCAATCCAACCCCGGTTCACCAGGACTCGGCTGTCCGATCCCCGGATACGCAGGGGT
>NZ_FLUY01001806.1 GCF_900092655.1 Candidatus Thiosymbion oneisti | reverse complement strand
AGGGTAACCGCATCGGCTTTCACGTCATCACACCCCTGCGTATCCGGGGATCGGACAGCCGAGTCCTGGTGAACCGGGGTTGGATTGCCGCGCCCGGTGATGGAAGCC
>NZ_FLUY01001807.1 GCF_900092655.1 Candidatus Thiosymbion oneisti | reverse complement strand
AAAACAGCTCGCAGGGGTAATCCTGAAGGAGCTGGAAGCAGGCAAGGTGAGCGCGGAGCACGATACCTCTACCCACGAGTTGATCGAGTATTTCCTGCACCACCGGGAAGGCAGGGCTTGATGCCGCCTACCAGTCGCGGTCGTGGTAAATTTTCAAGTGGTAGCGTGGAGCGGTTCATTGACCACTTTACTTTTTGGATCCCCTCACCCCGCCCCTCTCCCTCGGTGGGAGAGGGGCGAAGCTCGTAGGTTGGGCAAAGCCGGTAGGATGCGGTGAGCGCCTGCCCACCGCCCCAGGAATATCTGCCTGTGCTGGCCTATCCACCACCTCAGGGACAGCTAGGCACAACAGACAAGGGGCAGGCCGCGAACCGCATCTTTGGACGGCGGCGTGCCCAACAAATCATTTAAATAT
>NZ_FLUY01001808.1 GCF_900092655.1 Candidatus Thiosymbion oneisti | reverse complement strand
CTCACAGGTGGCACCGGCATCGAGCACACCGCTGCCGGAGACGTTACCGCCACCAGCGGCACCATCACCGCCACGGCAGCAGCCAACGACATCAGCATGGCCGATGGCACTGTCTACCGCGCCGAGGGGGATGTCACCCTCATAGCGGCGAATGATGTCGCGCTGGGTCGTATCGAGGCCGGTATCGACAACACCATCGTGGTCACCGCGACCGAGGGGGCGATCAGCGACAATACGGTGGGGGAAGGCGCGGGTAACGAGAACCTTGTCTGCTGCAATATCATTCTGACTGCAGCCAGCGGTATTGGTGCGCCGGGTGAAGCCGCTGATATCGACGTCACCGCGGGTAGAATCGACACTGATGCCGGATCGGGAGGCGTCTACCTAGCCGAGACCGACACATTGCAGTGTGGTGAACCCACGGGTCCCGACACTGATGGTCCTGACACCACGGATCCCGATCCCACGGTTCCCGATCCTACAGGTCCTGATACCACGGGTCCCGACATTACGGGTCCTGACACCACGGTTCCCGACCCTACGGGTCCTGACGACCTGGGTTTGGACATCCTGGTGTCGGAACCGCCCCGGTCTGAGGGTATTCCGGATAAAACGACTGAGCCTCAGAAAATTCCGAATGATACGATCGTGCTCCAAGTGCTCTTGTTTCAAGAAACCAGCGATTCCAGGCTCCAGTTGACGCCCGGTGTCTTCGATAGCTTGGCCGATGCCTATGCGATTCCCGATTACGAGGCGGATGACGAGCTCTATATGGTGCATTTGAACGGCGCCAACGAGGCCATCTGGGAAGAGAGCGGGGGGCATGATGACGATGGGGAAGAAGAGGAGTGAGTAGGGCCGGGGGACGGATCTCTTAGAAGCTGTCTGGTTAAAATGGATCCGAGCGTCGGGTTGCGTTACGCCGCGTTCGACGCCGTGCCCCCCAAGGCGTTTCCCCGCGCGGCTAACGCAACCTACACCCAAAGCGAGGTCCGTGCGAGTCGGCGGTATGGGCGATAATGTGGGTGTAGGTTGTGTTAAGACGCTGGCACCGGTGCTACAGGCGACCTCTGGCTCCCACGCTCCAGCGTGGGAGCCAAATCCAGACGCTCCAGCGTCATGAACCTTCTCTCGAGCGGAGCGAGGGATCTCGGCCGCTGGAGCGGCCATAACGGCATTCCCACGCTGGAGCATGGGAACGAGCCACAGTACGGCTTGTCATCTCGACCGAAGGGAGAGATCTTCCATACGAAGTCATGGTGTTGGTTGAGCACAAGATTCCTCACTGCGCTCGAAATGACACTAAATGTCAACACCACCTGGCGGCGTGCGAGCGATACCTATGGATTTGGATACACGATTGACCGGGGCCCTGGCGCTCCTGGTAACGGCTTGTCTTGTGCTGGGATGTGCCTCGCCCGTGGACATCCCTGACGCTGCCGGTAGCCAGTTCGAGGTCGGGACCAACCAGGGAAAGGACCCCTGTACCCTGTATGGGCGGTCCGCACCCTCGAAGATCGCGGCGGCCGGTGCCGGCTATTTCAGCCTCCAGTGCGGGAGCTGGGATCAGCCGAGCGGCTCGGTGTTCGTTGTCGATGCCGGCTCGAATTCCCCCCGATCCTTGATCTCGGAGGGCTGGTGGCGGTTGCGTTTGGATCAGTTTGCCCGGTGCGGCGCGGCGCGTCCCACGTCCATCCTGGATGGGGTCGAGGCACTGGCCCTGGACTGTAGGCTGTACTCGGGAAACTGGCCCTATCAGGCGGTGGTGGCCCGGATCGGTGAACGTATCTACCTCGGTGATGGGATTCCCGGGGCATTCCGACCGCTGGAGCAGGGCATCGGCGTGGTCAGCGGTCGCGTTTGGAGTGACGCCGGTCCCAGGGGGTTGTCCGCAGAGATGCGGCGTCTGGAAGGGCTGATCGCGAGCGCCAATTTCGACGTCGGCGATGTGACCCAGTACAAAGGATTGCTGCGCTTGGGCCGGTATTACAATCAACGCGGCCAATATGCACTCGCCGAGCGGCAGTATCGCAAGGCCCTGTTGCAGGCCGAGGAGCGGCGGCCGGAGCTGGTCGCATTCCTGAGCATGCATCTGGCTCTCGAGCTGAGCAATCAGGAGAAGTTCGAGGCCGCCGGTGCCATGTTCGAGCGCGCGGAGGCGACGCTCGTGGACGCCACTTCCCCGGCCATCGAACGGGCCCGTCTCGATGCCTACCGCTCGATGCATTTGGCCAATCAGCGCCGGAACCGCGAAGCGACCGTGGAGGCGGAACGCGCGAAGGAGCTGTTCCAGCTCCAAGGCTATGTCCCCTCGAGCGTTCGGCACGATCTGGATAGTGGGCGCGAATTCACTGCCGACAGTGGGTTACTCATTGGGACCTTCGGCTTGTCATTGATCCGTGGCGGACCCGCCTCGGCCCGCGGCAACGCGATCAAGCCGGCCTATGTAAAGGGCAAGGCCCTACTGCTGCAAGGGCGACTGGATGCTGCGGAGGCGGCATTCCGGCAAGCACGGGGGCTCTTCGATGCCGATTTCGAGGCACCGCGGGATTGGGTCGTGGAGATCGACGTGCTCGGTGCCCAGATTGCGGAAGCGCGCGGCGATCTGGCCGCCGCTCAGCGCCTGCTCAACTCCGCCGTTGCCTCCGAGCGGGCCCTGATCGGTAGCACCCGCGCCGGGGGGATGGCCTTCTTGGCGCTGGGTCGGGTGCATGCCCGGCGGGGCCATGAGCGTCGGGCATTGAGCGCGTTTCGGGAAGGCTTCGAGATTATCGGCGAACAAGGCGGCAATGTAGACCTGGACGATGTGCTCCCATACTTCCAAATCGGCATAAGGCATCTTGGAGGACTCGGCGGTGGAAGGCTCGCCGACGAATTGTTCGAAGCGGCTCAATTGGTGACGAGCCCTTTGGTGACCCAGCAGATCGCTCAGGTCTACGCCCGGCTCGAGTCCGGGAGCACCAAGGTCAGTACCCTGCTCAGACAGATGCAGGATGCCCAAGCGCGACGCGAGCGGATTCGCCAGGATCTGGACGCCAGCTCAGGCGCAGCTCGCGAGCGGCTCAAGCGTCGCTGGGATGAGATCAGCGCCCGGATCGGAGCGCTTGAGCTTGAGGTTCAGACGGCCTCTCCCGGCTACAATCAGCTGGTCCTGTTCAAGCCCATTCCCGCCTCGGAGGTACGGCAACGGCTCCGCGCAGACGAAGCCTTGGCACATATTCTCATCGGTGCCGACGGTGGGGTCGGATTTCTGGTCGATCGGGACGGCATCCAGGTCTACGACATCGGGCTGTCGCGCGCCGCGGTCCGGCGCTTCGTGCGCGCGCTGAGACGGCCGGTGGAAGCCGACGAAATACCGGCCTATCCGATCGACCGGGCCTATGCCCTGTATCGGCATTTGTTCGGACCGGTCGAGCGTGCAGTCCGCACCAAGCACCACCTCATCACCATTCCAACGGGAGCTCTGCTCAGCTTGCCTTTCGCCATGCTGGTGACAGACGTGCCGCCGGTGGTGGAGGGCCTGGACTATTCTGCGGTCCCATGGATGGTCGCACGCCATGCCTTGACCGTGTCTCCGGCCGTGCAATCTTTCGTGAGCCTGCGCAACACGCCCCCGTCCAAGGCACCCAAACCCTTTGTGGGCTTCGGTGATCCGGTGCCCGGAGGCAGGACAGCGACCTTGATGTCGGCAGTGGATATGCCGCGGACATCGACCTGTCGCAGGCAGGCGTCCTTGATCGCGAATTTTGCGCGCTTACCTGGTACTGCGGTCGAATTGAAAAAGAGCGCCGGCGCCTTGGGTGCAGGCCCCCGGGACGTCGTCCTACAAGGTGCCTTTACGGTGCCTGCGGTACGCCGGCGCGATCTGACCGATTATCGCTATATCTCCTTTGCCACTCACGGGTTGCTGCCGAGTAAGCTGGAGTGCCTGCCCGATGCCGCCTTGCTCACGACCCCGAGTGCGGGCTCGGGATCTTCCGCCGCCGGTCTGCTGCTGGCAAGTGAAGTGGCAGCGGATCTCGAGATGGATGCGGATCTGGTCGTGCTGTCCGCCTGTGATACCGGTGGTGGCGGCAAAGAAAGCGGTGGTGAGGCACTTTCCGGCCTGGCGCGCAACTTCTTTTTCGCGGGGGCCAGAAACCTACTCGTCAGCCACTGGGAGGTCCCCTCACTAACCACGCTCGAGCTCTTGGTGCGTACCTTCGAGAGGCTCTCCCGCGGTGGGCAGGACATCGCAAACGCATTGCGCGAAAGCCAACTCGGTATCATTAAAACCGGTAGCTTTTCCCACCCCAAGGCGTGGGCGGGTTTTACCCTGGTCGGTCACGGTGGCTGATGTGGAGTGCTTGGTGCTTATGTCCCTCGCCGTACCCCAATATCATCAAGTTAAGCCTCAAAGCCCCTCTCCCGGCGGGAGCAGGGCGAAGCTCGTAGGTTGGGCAAAGCCGGTAGGATGCGGTGAGCGCCTGCCCACCGCCCCAGGAATGTCTGCCTGTGCCCGGCCTATCTACCACCTCAGGGATGGCTAGGCACAACAGACAAGGGGCAGGCCGCGAACCGCATCTTTGGACGGCGGCGTGCCCAACAAATCATTTAAATAT
>NZ_FLUY01001809.1 GCF_900092655.1 Candidatus Thiosymbion oneisti | reverse complement strand
CGCTCGATCTTCTTGAGTTCGGTTTCCAAACGCTTCTTGGTCTTGATGCTGGCGTCACTGGCGCTGGCCTGGAAAAACGAGCCGTCGATACCGATGGTTTCTCTGCCCACCAGCTCGAGTTCTTGGCACAGCACGATGAAATCACGGTTGGCCGCACGCAGGGCGGTCCCGTTCACGCGCCGAAACTCAGCGATGGTGCGGTAGCTTGGGACTAATCCCTCCTGCAGCCAGCTCAACTCCAGGTTGCGCCGGCACTCACGCTCCAGACGCCGGGAGCTGCGCACCCGGTTGAGATCGCCGTAAACATATAGCTTGAGGAGCGCGCCAGGATCGAACGCCGGCTGACCGGGCGTGAGCTCACCCGTCGCATTGGTAAACCCCAACGCCGGCAGGTCGAGTGTATCGACGTAGGCGTCGACCGCCCGAACGCGGTTGGTTTCGCTGACCTAGTCTTCAATCCGGGCGGGCAGGCGTGCGGCCTGGGCACGGGCGACGCCTGGCTTGTAA
>NZ_FLUY01001810.1 GCF_900092655.1 Candidatus Thiosymbion oneisti | reverse complement strand
GAATGAATTTTTCCATTATCCTGTTGTTTTATAAAGGGATTATTCTATGAATGGCTCATTTAGTTCACGGAACCAGGATCAACCCAAGGCGGCAATGCCGCCTCTCGATGTTGGGAGGGGCCATGTCAGGGGGATACATGGTAGTGTTGTAACTTTGTTTTTAGGGTTCAAATAGATATTATAAATCAATACCTTATATGATCGAAACAACAGAATTACAACACCACCCCGGCGGGAAGCACTCGAGCTGCTGGGCCAGCTTCACAAAGAAGCCGTCCGCGTCGTAGCCCTTGATGTAGAAGGCATAGTTGTCCGGCTGGAGCAGATGTTCGCGTACCTGTGCAGGGGGTTCGTTGTCCTGGTAGGTGATCCAGTAGAGCTCGTTGTCGAATTGGGGTACGGCAGCTAGTGTAGTGCGCCATTCTGTTTGGAACTTAAGCGGCGATTGCGCGCGTCGGGCGTCAAATCGATCGCAGCGCCAT
>NZ_FLUY01001811.1 GCF_900092655.1 Candidatus Thiosymbion oneisti | reverse complement strand
AGGGTAGGTCAGACCGCTATGCGGGTCGGCGGACTTGGACTATCAACCACTCTATCAGTTAGAAATTTACCACTATCGAGGTACGAAACCCAGCACCATGAACTTGCTATCGATTTATCGTTCGGTTGCCCTGGGGTTTGTCCCGCCAGTTTCACCGCGACACCCTGGGAATCGGGTCGTTACCGCGCCAAGGGCTGATCGCCTCCACCGGATAGACGCACGCCCTTCAGCGCATTGAGCAGGATGCCGATCGTCGTTCCGTTATGCAGCAGAGCGCTGGCGAGGGGGGATAGCCCCCCGGAGATGGCGTCCCCGAGGATGGCGGTGTTGATACCGACGGCCGCTTTGAAGTTGCCGCGGATCAGGCCCATGGTCTTGGTCGCGATCTCGCGGGCGTCGGCGACAGCGCTCAGGCGATCGTCCATGAGCACGCCGTGGGAGATGTGTTGCAGGTCCCACTCCTTGGCCGCCTCCACTACCGCTTCGGCGACCGGGTGTCTGGCATGCTCCTCGACGGACGCCACCAGTGCGAGCAGGCCTTCCTCCGTGCAGCCATCGTCATGGGCCAGAACGAGCACATCGGTCACGATCAGCTCGCTGTGGGTCAGCGTACCCGTCTTGTCGAAGACCAGGGTATCGACCTCGGCCAGGTGTTCGATGGCCTCGCCGCCCTTCATCAGGACACCGTGCTCGGCCGCGCGGTAGATGCCAGACTTGAAGGCCACCGGGGTGCCGAGCTTGAGCGCACAGGAGTAGTCGACCAGGAAGACGGATTGCAGCCGGGTCAAATCCGGGGTGAGGGCATAGACGATGCCGCCGGTGCCCAGCGTGAGGTAGACGCGCTTATCCGCCAGCTCCTCGGCCAGGCGCTGGGTGTCCGAGCGTTTGGACAGGGACTCCTGAATGAACCGGGAGACCCGGGCCGTCGTGGTGTCGGCGCCCACTTGGACCGCCTCGACGCGGATTTGTCCCTCCTCCAGCACCGAGCCTGCGATCACACGCTTGGGTGCTTCCCTAAGCACCGGGACGTCCTCACCGGTGACGGCCGCTTGATTGACCAGGGCCACGCCGTCCACGACCCGCCCGTCCACCGGGACCGTCTCGCCCACACCGACAGTAACGATCTCGCCCTTGCACACTTCGTCGCCGTTGATCTGGACCAGCTCGCCGTCCCGCTCCACCCAGGCCATGGCGGGCTCGGGACGCAGGAGCCGGCGCAGTAGCCGATCGGACTGACGCTCGGTGCGCCGCTCCAGGAACTCGCCCAAACTCAGCAGCAAGTCGGTGATGTTCGCAGTGTAGACCTCGCCGTCGGCAGCGGCGAGCCCCACTGCCAGGGCGTCGAGGACCTCCATCTTGATGCCCTCCTTGATCAGCACATCGGCGCCCTTGACGAGCGTGGAGCCGACGTTGACGAAGGTCACCACTTTCTGCATCCGTGGCGTCAGGAAGGGCAGGGTCATGGCCGTGGTCACCATGGGGGCAAATTCGGCCTCGCGGATGCCCTCATCACTGTAGCCAGGGATCACCTCACCGGGGAATCCTTCCAGCCGCTTGATTACGGCTTCGCGGCCGTCTCTCCCCCCCTTGTAGCGCACGATCAGGGCTTTGGCCGCAGGGTTGGCGCGGACCTCCTCGACCGGCGATGCCGCCCCCATCCAGGACTCGACGTCAGCTTGTTGCTCGGTCGGTCCGAACTGGCTAAGGAAGCAACCTGGTTTGAGGAACGGGAACTGATCTACGTGGCTTGGTGCATTCGTATACTGTAAATGATAACCGTTAGCACTGCTGATGTAAATGGGAATCTTTATCGTTTATCCCGAATCCGCACCGTAGATTCGATGATACCCACAATTCACAATGCCCGTGAATTTACGGCAGGAACCTGGTTTTTCTTTTAGGAGCAACGCCTTGTTTGTGATTCTATTCAGTTTTCACTGCTACCTGTAACGGCTTGCGAACATAATCAGTTGGGCTCGCAAACATCAGGTTTTGCGGGCCGTTACAACTAATCGAGCCAGCGTATCAGGTAATAGATACGCTGCCCTTCGGACGATTTCGATGGACCATAGACCAGGGCCGGATGGAGGTTACGTGTCGGCGCGGCCCCGGCACGGGCCTCCTGCTCGCCGGCGACCGGGGTCACGCAGGCCTCGGGGTACCGGGGCCGGTTCCTGCGCGGTGTCTTGATCAGGGCAAAACGCTCTTCCAGGGACTTGGACTCCGGGTCCATGAGGATCTGGGGCATACTTGTGACTCGAGGCTGTGATCACTACCCCGAATGGTGCCGGTGCCGCCGGCTCGGATCAAGCTCAAAACTTCCAACCGCACCGTGCAAGCATGGCGCCGATTTCTGCTATTCTTGTGTAAGATCTTTCGTTTATCGAGAAGCCCCGGATGATCGCCCAGCACGCACTGGTACTAAACCTCCACCAGCCCCCGGACAACCTGCAGAATTTGCTGAACGATGGCAACTGGGAAGCCAAGGAGATTCTCTACGCCCTCGATCGAATCCCGCGCAGCCTGTGGGGCTCGGAGGACGTGGCACGGGTCCATTTATCCCTGTCCGGGACCCTGTTGGAGACCCTGAACAACCCGGGGTTTCAGCAACGGGTCTACGGTGTCGTCGACTGCGGCTCCCTGTTGTGGCACTTCCAGAACCAGGACATGTTCGAGATCCTGGGGACGGGTTTTTACCATCCGGTATTGCCCCTGATCCCCGAGACGGACCGGCACCAACAGCTGCAGCGCTGGCTGGGCATTGCGCGTCATATCCTCTGGCGCCCGCGCTTCCAAGGTTTCTGGCCGCCGGAGATGGGCTTTTCCATGGAGCTCATCCCCCTGCTGCGGTCCTTCGATTATCGCTATGTGTTGGTAGACAGCGAACACCTGGAGCCGGTCACACCCATGAGCTGGCAGGAGCTCCGTTACCGGCCCCATATCGCGCGCCACGGTGAGGATGAGATCCTGGTCATCGTCCGTGATCGGGACCTATCCAATGCCCAGGAGGCGGGCATGGATGTGGATTGGTTCAACAACGAGGTCACCGAGCGCACCAAGTGGTGCGACTTTGTCCCGCTGGTGACCACCTGCACCGACGGTGAAAACGGTGGTTGGTTCCGCAATACCACGGAAGGGACCAACTTCTGGAGCGCCTTTTACCTGCCGCTCCTGGAGCGGGTCCGCGCCGGCCAATCCGCGGTGTCTCCGACCTTTATCAGCGACTATTTGAACGTGCACGGTGCCCACGGCGAGGTACGGGTTCGCACCGGGGCCTGGAACACCGGCTGGCACGACGGGCAGGGTTTCATCCAATGGACCGGCTCCGACCGCCAGCGGACGGCCCTGGGCGCAATCGGAACGCTCAGCGTGGCGGTGCAAGAAGCCGCCCGACAGGCCGCCGAGCGGGGTATTGCAGACGACACCGGCTTCCAACAGGATCTGGAGGAGGCCACCTGGCGCCTGTTGCGGGCGGAGACCAGTTGCAACTTTTACTGGGGCGAGGACTGGGTCCAGCGTTCCGATGCGGATATGGCCGCATCCTGGGAGGCCCTGAACCACGCCCGGGCGCGCTTGGGATAAGGTGCGCCCCCACCGTCCCGTCACCCCAAATCGACTCCTTGCACCTCGCCTGCCGAATGCTTCACGGCAAGGGGTATAATTCCCAGGCTCTTTATGGATTCTGGACTGCTTTGGAGTGCGCCGGCAAAGCGGCGCGACCGCATCGAACCTCAGCGACGGGGGATACCAGCGGCGCTGGC
>NZ_FLUY01001812.1 GCF_900092655.1 Candidatus Thiosymbion oneisti | reverse complement strand
CTAGGGGGTGTTCTCAAACGAACCGCACCGAAGAACCACGGATGGACACAGATAAACACGGATCACAATCGGTGTTTATC
>NZ_FLUY01001813.1 GCF_900092655.1 Candidatus Thiosymbion oneisti | reverse complement strand
CAGCGGACCCTACTATCCAGCTGATTCTCTCGTTCCCACGCGCTGCGTGGGAACGCGGAAGCTCCGCGCCGCGGAGTGTCTCGGAGTGGACCGCTGGGAT
>NZ_FLUY01001814.1 GCF_900092655.1 Candidatus Thiosymbion oneisti | reverse complement strand
ATCCGTGTTCATCCGTGGTTCTGTTTCCGGTTGTTATCTGCACTAACCAACGGTTTTCACAGGCTAGATAGCCGCAATATCCCAGCGGTCCACTCCGAGACACTCCGCGGCGCGGAGCTTCCGCGTTCCCACGCAGCGCGTGGGAACGAGAGAAT
>NZ_FLUY01001815.1 GCF_900092655.1 Candidatus Thiosymbion oneisti | reverse complement strand
GCCGAACGCGCCGTAACCCAACACGTCAGACTTGTCCCGATGCAGGAGGGATCTTTTCCCACAACCAACGCCAAATAACCCA
>NZ_FLUY01001816.1 GCF_900092655.1 Candidatus Thiosymbion oneisti | reverse complement strand
CCCTGAAGTATCCCCACAAAAATCCCCTTCGGTGTCAGTCGGCCAGGAGGGCGTTATGCTCATCGGCGACCCATTGATCGGGTGGCCCGATCCTGCCGACCAACTCCCTGAGCACCTCGCGGCAACTGTCCAGTACCACCAGCAGCCGTGCGAGGAACAGCCGGGAGTAGACGCGGCGTTTGCCGTTGCCAGGGTG
>NZ_FLUY01001817.1 GCF_900092655.1 Candidatus Thiosymbion oneisti | reverse complement strand
CCAGTTCGGCATAAGTCCGTAGTATTTCATTAACTACTCACGCCCCCCTGAAAAGCTGGATTTTTCAAGGTCCCCTACAAAGAAGGGCTCAGCGGCTTCTTTATGGCCTCCACTCTGTCTGACAGGCAGACGTTAAATGCGGCTGGGTGTCTCATCGTTGCGCGCGGATTGATCGGTGAACCGACCGCTAGCATAGCGGCCAAAGACGGCAGGCTCGACGAGGGGCACCTCGCGATGCTCAGGTTGGCCGATTACCCCGCTTTCTACCTCGAGTCGCGGCTTGAAAGAAGTCAAAAAAGTCAGACCGCCATCACTCTTACGCCGATCTACTTGAGCTATGCCGCATCCAGCGCCCGCAGCAGGGGCTCCGGAAAGAAGTATGTCTCCGTAACCATTGCCTTCAGCAAAGCCGCGTTGAAGAAGGGTGATAACCTAGCTGCGACCGTCACCGAAGAGAATACCTTTGCCCGTGCTCACCATGACTTCGGTCGGCTCGAGACCGGAAAGCACTACACCACCGAGACGCTGATTGGTACAAAATCCGACGCCCAAGTCAACAACTCGGATGCGAAGCAGATACAGGATTTCTCGATCACCGTTCTCGTCACAGAAAGCGAAAAGGAGAGCGTTGCGCTCAGGGCAATTCAGTCCGCATTCTCGTCGAACAAGGACACTCTGAAGAGCGAATTCGAAAAAGTGTTCAAACAGGCTCTTGGTATCAAGGAGAACAAATGACTCGACCGTCATCCAGTTTATTGAGCACTACCAGAAACAGAACATACAAGGGTGGGCTGTGCCCACCTATGGGTCCTGCTCGACGAGTCGCAACTTAAGATTACAAGGCCGCTATTAATCCACCGGCACCGCGTCTTTGAACAGGCAGAAAAAGTTGTCGCGGGTAAGGGCGGCGAGCTCCTCGACGGACATGCCGCGCAGTCCGGCAATGCATTGCGCCACCGCCGCAACGAACCTGGGCTCATTCGACTTGCCTCGGTGGGGTACGGGGGCTAGGTAGGGACTATCGGTTTCGATGAGCAGGCGGTCGCGGGGTACCTTTGCCGCCACCGCCCGCAGATCGTCCGCGGTCTTGAAGGTGACGATGCCGGAAAAGGAGATATAGAACCCCAGGTCCAGCGCCGCTTTGGCCATCTCCCAGGTCTCCGTAAAGCAGTGCAGAACACCGCCCACGTCGCGGGCATCTTCCTCCGTCAAGATCCGGAGCGTGTCTTCCCGCGCCTCCCGGCTATGGACGATCAAGGGTTTTCCGCAGGACCTGGCGGCGGCGATGTGGTCACGGAACCTTCGGTGCTGCCAGCCGAGGTCGCCCGTGCTCCGATAGTAGTCCAGCCCGGTCTCGCCGATGGCTACATTACGCGCGTCCCGTGCGAGCTCTACCAGCACCTCCGGGGTCGGTTCCCGGCGACCTCGCTCGTTAGGATGGACCCCCACCGAGACGGAGACCTGGGGATAGGGCGCGACCAGGTTCCGCATCCGCGGATAGTGCTCCAGATCGATGGAGACACAGAGCATATGCCCAATTCCGGCGGCACTTGTCTCCTCCATGAGGCGACGGAAGTCCCCGGCGTAAGGCTTCAGATCGACCCGATCGAGATGGCAGTGAGAGTCAATCAGCATGCTTACATGTCGTAGGGCATGACGTAGGGTGGGCTGTGCCCACCATTACAACACGCTGAGATGGCAATGAGAATCGAGCAACATGATCGCAGCTCACAGGGTATGGGTGGGATGGTCCGATGCGAGCATGTCGGCCAGGTAGTCCTCGATCTTGCGGCGGGCGGCGCCCTGGTCCTGACTGCTGAACTGGATGCCGATGCCGATCACCCGATTTCCCTCTGCACCCGCGGGGGTCAGCCAGGCGACCTTGCCGACGATGGGGATAGGTTCGGATTCGTCCATCAGCCGCAACAACAGGAAGAGCTCATCGCCGATTCGATACCGCTTGGTGGTGGGTATGAACAGACCGCCATTCTTGATAAAAGGCATGAATGCCGTATAGAGGGCCTGCCTATCCTTGATCACGAAGCTGAGGACACGCTGTTGTCCACCGGGGTCCATTGCGATCACCTAGTAGTCCGTTTCACCAAAATTTTATGGTAAAACCAGTCTCTGTCATCTCGACCGAAGGGAGAGATCTTCTGGCTTGACAAAGGTTTCCAGCGCACAAGATTTCTCCCTTCGGTCGAATCGTAATCACTCTCACAGGTTCGATACGTGAACCGGAGGGCGTTTGTCCTTCCAGGGGCGAGCCTCCTCCAGTTGCGCGGCGAGCGTGAGCAGCGTCCCCTCGCCTGTAAACCGTCCGGCGAACTGTAGGCCGATCGGCAAGCCGCCCTTGGTCCATGCAAGGGGCAGGGAGATGGCAGGAAGCCCGGTTGTGTTGAACAGGTTCGTGAAGGGACACGGGGTGAACAACTGCTCTATCCATCTCTCGGCGGTAATACCGGGGGCGTTTTGATTCAGTTCTCCCAAGGGCCAGGCAGGCTGAGCGGCCGTAGGAGACAGCAGCGCATCGACGTCTTGGAAGAAAGCGCCGACCGCTCGGGAAACCCCGGTGTAGATGTCCAGGGCCCTGAGAAGCTCCGGTGCGCTCAGGTTCTTGCCGTACTGGTAGGTTGCCCAAGAGGCGGTCTCCAGGTTCTTTTCGGAAGGGGTGCGGCCCATGACTTCAGCGACGCTATCCATCAGGTTTGCAAGATTTGCGCCCCAGACGCGTAGGTTGGCGAGAGCGTGTGCCTCCACGTCGATCTGGGGTGCGACTTCCACCATTTCATGTCCGAGTTCTTCACAGAGTTTGACCGTCTCACGAAGGGCAGCCGCACACTCCGGATCGACCGGAACACCGGAGAGGGGCTTTTCCATCCATGCAATCCTCAGCTTTTCAGGCGGGTTGGATGCCTGTGAAAGGAATGGTGTTTTGGGCGGTTCTGCCCAGCCGTAACATCCGGGATCCGGACCCGCGACGGCATCGAGCAGGGCAGCCGCATCACGAACGCTGCGTGTGACAGCAAACTCGATGGCTATGCCGCTCAGGAGTTCGCCATAGTCCGGTCCCGTGGGGATGCGACCGCGCGTGGGTTTCAGGCCCACAAGCCCACAGCAGGCGGCCGGAACCCGAATCGATCCTCCACCGTCGTTCGCATGGCCGATGGGTGCAATTCCGGCTGCAACCGAAGCGGCCGAGCCGCCGCTCGAACCTCCGGGGCTCCTTTCGGTATTCCATGGGTTGCGAGTGGAGCCGTGGAGTACCGGCTCGGTGTTCGCGTTGAAACCGAATTCGGGAGTGGTCGTGGTGGCCACAGTGACGAGACCGGCCTTGCGAAAGCGGGTCATCAACTCGGTATCATGGGGTAGGATGAGCCCTTCAGTCAGTCTGCTTCCCATTTGCATGGTGACCCCGGCGGCGTGCGCAATCATTTCTTTGATAACGAAGGGGACGCCTTGGAAAGGCCCCTCGGGCAGCCCTGCTTCGATCTCCTTCCGGGCTTGGTCTGCGAGGACGGCAACAACCGAGTTGAGTTTGGGATTGAGCTTCTCGATGGCCTCGAGCGAGGCGTCTTTGAGTTCCTGGGGTGTAACCTTTCTGCTCTTGACAAGTTGGGCCAATCCCAACCCATCGTAATCTGCGAACTCAGACAGCTTGACCATGATTTCCCTCCGCTACGAGCTTCGGAAGCTGTTTGGTTAAAACGGATCCTGGCGTTTAGCGTCGTGTTGCGTTACGCCGTGTTCGACACCGTACTTCCCCAGGCGGGTAGTGGTAAACTTATAAGTGAAAAAGTAGAGCGATTCATCCCTTTGATCCCCTCTCCCCAACCCTCTTCCGGAGGGAGAGGGGGCATAGCGGCCAGTGTCGTTGGTCATGTTCCAACTTAGATATTAACCACTACCCCCAGGCGTTTCCTAGTGCCGCTTAACGCAAACCTACACTTAATGCGAGGTCCGCGCGTGCCGGCAGCACGGTGGGTGACCTAGGGGTAGGTTGCGTTAAGACGCTGGCACCGAGGCCATGGTCGATCAGCGAGCCTTGGTGCGTCGCAACGCAACACGTCCAGTCCCCCAAACAGCGCCAAATCATTCAGGATTGCCAGCCTGGTTGTCTGAGGGCAGGGTCGCGCGACCGGAAAATCCTTGCCCAGTGTACCAACAGGGACTCGTACAAGAGCAGTCTGTTGACCGAGCCGTACCCATCCGCACGGGCCTCCATAAGTTGCATCAGATACAGGTGCCCCGCCCGCGGTTCGAGCCGCTGGGCCAGATTGCGCAGCGCCTCGAGCTGGTCCTGGTTGATGAGCCGGGGTGCAGGATGGCCGCTCGCCAGCCGCAGCAGGTCACTGACCCAACTGTACAGCCAGTCCAATAGGATAGCCGGCTCGTGATCGTTCCAAGCCACGGCCTCGGCGACCGGGTCTCGGGTTCCGCCTGCGACCGCGATGAATCCGGCGAAGGCCTGGGTCCGTTGGGACAGCCTATCCTCCTGTTGCCTATTCTCTTGCCGCCTGTTCTCTTGTTCTAGGGCGAGCGCCCGCAGGGGGGCGCCATAGGCCAGGCGCAGCAGGGTCTCCGCATCCGCGGAGTCGGTATGCGCACGCAACCATTCCAGGGCCTGGGGCTCGGATGGGACCGGGACCCTCAGTTCTTGACACCGGCTGCGGATGGTAGCGGGCAGACGACCCGGTTGCTCACAGACCAGGCACAGGAAGGTGTCGGGGGATGGCTCCTCCAGGGTCTTCAAGAGACTATTGGCCGCGTTCAGGTTCATATTCTGCGCCGGATCCAGGACGATGACCTTGTGACCCCCCCGGTGCGCGGTCAGGGCGTCGGATGCGGCCAGTCGGCGAATGGCGTCCACCCGGATCTCGTCCGACTTGCTCTCCGGGTCCGGGCCGATCTCCAAGTAGTCCGGGTGGGTGCCGGCGGCGAACAGCTCGCATTCACGGCAGTGGCCGCAGGCAAGACCACCTGCGTCAGGCCGGGCGCACAGCAGGGAACGGGACAGCAACCTAACCAGGCGGCGCTTGCCTACCCCCGGAGGACCTGTGACGAGCAGGGCATGGGGTAGGCGTCCGGCTGCACGTGCCTGCCGGAGCAGCTGCCAGCCGGCCGCGTGCCAGGGCAAAGGTGCCTCGGCTTCGGTGTGCGGGCTCATCGGCCGACTCTGGCCAGGAAGCCCGCGACTTGCTTCCGAACCTGGGCCGAAACCTGCTCCACCGGCAACCCGGCATCGATCAGGCGCACCCGTTGCGGATGGGACCTGGCGATCGCCAGATACCGGGTGCGGACGCCTTCAAAGAAGCCTTCCGCCTCGGACTCGAAGCGATCCGGCGCGGATCGTTTGCCGACGCGCGCGAGCCCTGAGGCCACCGGCAGGTCGAACAGCAAGGTCAGATCGGGACGCATGGAACCCTGGACATAGGCTTCGAGCATCGCAATGCGTTCCGGATCGACCCCGCGGCCACCCCCTTGATAGGCATAGGTGGCATCCGTAAAACGGTCGCACAGCACCCAGGTCCCCTGCTCCAGGGCCGGCCGGATCTTGTGGGCGAGGTGCTCGGCGCGGGCGGCGAACAGGAGCAACACCTCGGTAGCGGCTACCATCCCCTTGCAGCCAGGGTCGAGCAGCATGGTGCGGATACGCTCGCCGACGGGAGACCCGCCGGGCTCCCGCGTGGTGAGGACGGCAATACCCTGTTCCTCCAGGCAACGCCGGACGACGGCGAGCTGGGTGGTCTTGCCCGCCCCTTCGATTCCTTCCAGAGTGATGAACTTGCCTTTTTTGTAACTATTCAGGTATCCCATTCGTTAAAAAAACAAAGGCTTATGATCCACTGAGTATGACGATAGTTGGAAAATATAGGATTTTCACGGGTTTCCGCGCGATGAAAACACAACATTTTGTGGTTGTAAGTTTTCAACATACAATATCTTGTACCTGAATAGTTAATTTTTTCACTAAATCCTGCAGAATAAGTGCTTCGACGAGGGAAAAGGTAACTTCGTCAGTGGGTTAAACCCTGAATCAGATGGGCCTGAGGAGTCACCCTTTCCATGAGTCAAGATACCATAGGGAAGTCGAACACGGCGTGCAGATCCGCCCCGAAAATCCGCTAAGAAACCGGCAGGCGGAACCTGATCAGCCAAGCTGGGCTGGTTCCGGGGATCAAGTTTGAGGAGTCATTGCCTTGACCGGACAACTCGTTTCCAGTCCGGCCTCCACAGGTGGAGCCGGCACCTTCTTCGAGCAGCATGTCGTGGCATACTGGCTTGCACAACTGCTCGTGCGCGGTATTCCGCCGATCCTGATCGAGACGAGCGTAGCAGAGGTCCACCTCCAGACAGAGCACCTCGGCTGGCATACCGACGATTTTCTGATTGTCTGTGAAGGTCCTGGTGCAGCCGATCGGAAACTCGCCGGTCAGGTCAAACGCAGCTTCACCGTCAGTACGGCAGACGAAGAATGCAGGAAGGCCATACTGGATTTCTGGAAGGACTTCAAGAACTCGGACCAATTCTCCCCGGAGGGTGACCGCCTGGTACTCGTGACCCGGCGGGGTACCAATACCCTCCTTGAGCACTTCGTCGGCCTCCTGGACTGCGCCCGTGCTGCGCGCGACGGTGCGGAATTCGAGCACCGGCTGGCGACGAAAGGCTTTATCTCAAACAAAGTGGTTCATTACTGCGACGAGCTTCGCAAGATCATTGCCGAGATTGAGGGTAGTGCCGTCGCGGCGGCCGATATCTGGCCGTTCTTGCGCGTGCTGCATGTGCTGAGCCTGGACCTTCATACATCCACTCGGCAGACCGAAGCCCAGATCAGGAGCCTCCTGGCCTACACGGTAACCGAGGCTGATGCCCCCGGCGTCGCAGACGCCTCCTGGAACGCCCTCCTCGCCCTTGCGAGCACTGCCATGCCCGAGGCACGCAGTCTGTGCCGTGCCGATCTGCCGCAGGAGTTGCGAAATCGCCATGGGTCGCTCAGCACGGACGAACAGCGCATCTTACGTGCCCTTAAGGATCACACTGCCCCCGTCCTGCGCAGAATCCGTTCGACGATCGGTCAGGACTTGCACCTGCAACGCGCCGCACTCGTGCAGCAAGTGCTCGGCGAGCTGGAGACCGCCCAAGTCGTGCTCGTGTCCGGACCCGCAGGTAGCGGGAAGTCCGTGGTCGGTAAGGCGGTCGTCTCACTCCTCTCGCGGGACCACTTTGCCTTCGGCTTCCGAGTGGAGGAATTCGCAGAACCGCATATCGACGCGACGCTGCATGCCGCGCAGATTCCGACCAATGCCGAGAAGCTCGCCGCGATCCTCGCGGCGCAAGGCCGCAAGTTGATTCTGATCGAAAGCGTCGAGCGCCTGCTCGAAAAGACCACGCGTGATGCCTTCAGCGATCTCATGGCAATGGCGGCGGCAGATCGCAGCATGTGCATCGTCCTCACGTGCCGTGACTATTCGACCGATCTGGTGCGCGCCGGCTTTCTGCAGCCGGCGGCGATCGATTCCGCCATCGTGAGCGTACCGCCGCTGGCAGATGCGGAGTTGGCGGAGGTCGAGGAAGCACTTCCTGCCCTCGTCTATCCCTTGAAGAACCGGGCCTTGCGCAGCATCCTGTGCAACCCCTACTTCCTCGACAAAGCACTCGAGATTTCCTGGTCGGCGAAACGGCCGGTTCCCGAAAGCGAACGTGAGTTCCGCGCACTCTTCTGGCGCCGGATCGTCCGCGCCGACCAGAGTACCGCTGATGGAATGGCGCGGCGGCGTGAGGAGGTCTTTGAGGAAATCGCGGTGCGTCGCGCGCGGGCACTCTCCGCCTATGTTTCCTGCAAAAATTTGGACCCTGAGGTCGTCGCGGTTCTGAGAAAGGACTCTCTCATCGTATCGTCCGATGAGAACCCATCGCTTGTAGCGACGGCGCATGATGTTTTAGAAGACTGGGCGATCCTGCAATGGTTGGAGGAGCAGCACCTCACCGACGAGGGATCATTCAGAGACCTGTCCGACGCAATCGGTCCACATCCGGCCATTCGCCGTTCCTACCGAAAGTGGATCGCCGAGCTCTTCGAGCGCGATCCCGGGGCCGCGGATTGCCTGTTCAGGGCCGCGATCTCGGAGACCGAAATCAGCGCCCGGTTCCGTGACGACACCCTCGTCTCCCTCCTCAAGGCACCGTCGTCGCCGGGGTTCCTCACCCGGCATGAGGCCCAACTCCTGGCAAATGACAGGGCCATCCTCAAGCGCGTGATTCGTCTGCTTCACGTCGCCTGCGTGACAACGCCTGCCTGGCTGACAGGAGCGGCAGGCCACGGACCGACATTCAATGTACCGGACGGCCCCGCATGGACAGCGGTCCTGAGGCTCGTGCATCGCAACATCGACAGCTTCACACCACAGGAGCGTCTACTTCTCCTCGGGCTGATCGAGGACGCGGTCCGCAACGTCAGTTGGTGGGCACCGGAACTCGAAGGCGCGGAATATGTGGCCGGTATCGGCCACTGGCTCTTGGCGGGTTTCGACAACTACAGGTCCAAAGAGCCCCGCATGCGGGTGCTCAAGGTGATCGCAAAGATTCCTAAGGCGGATGCAGTTTGCTTCGGGGCCATCCTGCACTGCACTGAAAGAGAGGACCAGCAACGCAACGACATCGCAGACGATTTCCGCAAAATCCTCTTTTGCAGCCTGGAGGGGATGTCCGCAGCGCGAGACTTGCCGGACCTTATGGTGTCGGTCGCTACGGACTACCTACTTGCTTCGGAAGAGGAACTCCGAAGGGACTACTATTCCCATAGCTCGCCCCATCTTGGGACACATTTCGGGATCAAGGATAATTTACAGCATAACTTCTTTCCGGCGAGCGCTCTTCGCGGCCCCTGGCTTCCTCTGCTGCAGCATAACCCCCGTCAAGCACTGGATTTCTTCATCCACGTCTTCAACCACAGCGCCGACTGGTATGCCCATCCCCGTGTGTGCGACCCGCTCGAACCCGCATGGGAGATCGAGCTGACCTTTGCCGATGGAACCACCCGCAAGCAGTGGGGCAACCAGAGGTTTTGGAACCTTTACCGGGGCACATCGGTCGGCCCCGATGTGCTCCGGTCCCTCCTGATGGCGCTGGAGAGATGGCTGCTCGAGCTCGCAGACAAATATCCGAAGCGGTTGGACGCCATTCTGGTGGACATCCTGCGCCGGAGCGAGTCGGCCGCATTGGCCGCGGTCGTCGCCGGCGTCGCCACGGCACACCCGCGGGTGTCCGGTGAGGCGCTGTTGGTTCTTCTCAGCGCACCCGACTACATCGTGTTTGATCGCGGCCGTATAGTGCACGAGTCAGGAACCGCGGCACTGTCGGGAATGCTTTCGCTGCTCCAGGCCGACAATAAGGTCTATGAAGAAGAGCGCAAGGAGGCGAACCGATTGCCGCACCGCCGGGAGCATTTGGAGACTGCGGTTCTCAAACTCCAGTTGGGGCCATTTGCCCCCCGAGTACACGCCATTCTCGACCGGTATCTGGCTGCACTGCCGCCGAAGACAGAGCAGAAAGAATCCGACCGGGTGTGGCGTCTTGCGATCCACCGGATGGACTTGCGTCGGTACACCGTCTCGGACACAGGCAAACGGGAGATGCTCGACCCTGAAGCAAACGCCGGCGAGGCGGAGGAGCTTTGCATCCGGCTGGAGCCCAAACCCCTCGCCCCGAACCTGCAAGCGATGGTCGATGAAAGTGCCGCGCAGTTCGACAAGACCAATAGCTCGCTGGGAGTCCTGATGTGGGGCCGCAATATTTTCGAACGTAAAGAGGGTGATCGGGACCCATCTCAGTGGAGGCAAAAGCTTGCTCAAGCCCGCACAATGGAACGAGAGATCGAGGACCCGCTCGGTAGCCATCATGGCCCCGGTTTCATCGCCGCCGTCTGTGTTCGTGACCATTGGGATGAGTTGTCTACCGATGAGCAGGACTGGTGCGTTAACGTCGTTTGTTCGGAGATAGCGAAGGACTCCAATCACTGGAATCACCTCAATCGTGTACAGCAGTTCTCTATGGCGGCGGATCGTCCCTGCGCTCAGGTGGTTTCATTGCTGCTCAACAAGTCGCTCCCGGAGCCACAAATGCAGCGCGTCCGACAGGCGTTCGCGGTGGCCATCACGCACTCGATCGAAGAAGTGCGGCAGTATGCGGCGCAAGGCATCAACGAGGAATTCTGGGCTACCAACGGGACCATCGCGCTACGTTGCGTGAATGCGATCGCAATGGACGCCGGGCTTGTCGACCGGGCATGGGAGGCCGAGAAGACGCGGCCTTATGAACTACGCCGTCGCCTCGACGAGATCAGAGCGGAGGCCGCGGCTACCGTCCGCCGGGACTTCTGGCAGGAAGGCGCAATCCCCGAAGACGCACACACGACATTGGATACCTCGGGATGGTTTGGGACCGAGGCGAGCGTCCGAATACTTACGATCCTTGGGCAAGTGCCCAATGACCCGATTGCCGTGGACGCCTTCCTACGTGCCAGTCGAACGCTTGTGGGCAGGTGGGACACAGACAACAATCACGATCAAAGACGCGACCGGGATTATCGTACTGAAGCGGAAATTTCCGAACGTCTGCAGCAATTCTTGATGCGGACCACATCGACATTCGCACTAAAGGTGCTAAGTCCCATGTTGGACGCGATCGACCGCCATCCCCACGAAATCCACTCCATCGTCGAGGGCCTGACCCTGATCGAGGACAGGGAACCGAATACGGAACGCTACTGGTCTCTGTGGGGCCTGTTTGCCGATGGCATAAAGCACGCAAAATGGATCGCCCGGCTCGACAAGGAGCGCCCAATCGGCAGTGAGCTGCTGTCCGCGATTTTTCTCACGTCTTGGTGGAAGGATAATGTCAGGCATTGGCGAAGTCTGGAGGGCCACGCCCATCGGGTCCATGCACTGTTCGAGGACCTGCCACCCGTGTCGATCGTGCTCGACGGTTATGTGCGTTTCCTCTATCACATCGGAGAACAGTCGCTTCCGAACGCCTTTATCCGTGTCGCCGACTCCCTTGAGCGAGGGGACGCCTCGGCAATGCTCGCCAAGGCTAACACCGTCTTTCTTTTGGAGGTCCTTTTACAGCGGCATGTATATGGAAGGCCCTTGGAATTGAAGCGCGACGCCGCTATCCGGCAAGCGGTCCTTTCCCTGCTCGATAGGCTCGTCGAGGCCGGCTCGTCCGCGGCCTTCCGAATGCGGGACGACTTCGTAACACCAGCGGTGGTTGCCGAGAATCCGGGCACTTAGGTTCCACACGCGCCGCGGCGACGGCGCTTTCCCTGGCCGCAATGCCTTGGTTTGGGATAGGTGCGTCGCCAAATCCAAAGCGGCGGCGGGCCGATAGTCCAAGGCCAACCCGGCGGTTACATCAGGCAGCGCGGATTCCGCCAGGTCCGAAGTAAGGTTGCCGCCGCACTCCAAAACGTCCGGTAGTACCCTTCCATGAGCGTGAGCAGTCCAGAATCCATATCCCGATCCGGATCACCGCCGTTTAAGTTGATAGCGCCGCACTGCCCGGTTGTGCTCGGCCAGGGTGGCCGAGAAGTGGTGACTGTGGCTGCCATCCCCCTTGGCGACGAAAAAGAGGCTGTCCCCTGCTTGAGGATGCAAGGCCCCGTGGATGGCGGCGCGGCCCGGCAAGGCGATGGGCGTGGGTGGTAGGCCCTGGTGGACATAGGTATTGTAGGGCGTGTCCTGGCGCAGGTGGGCACGGGTGATATTACCGTCGAAGCGCTCGCCCAACCCGTAGATCACGGTAGGGTCCGCCTGGAGTTTCATCCCCCGGTCCAGGCGGCGTATAAAAACGCCGGCGATGGTCGGTCGCTCGGCGGCAAGGCCCGTCTCCTTCTCCACGATCGAGGCCAGAATCAATGCCTCATAGGGGCTTTCCAAGGGCAATCCCTCATCGCGCTGCGCCCATTCCTCCTGCAAGACCTGCTCCATCGTTTCATAGGCCCGGCGTAGGATGTCCAGGTCGCTGGCGCCTTTCGAGAAGTGATAGGTCTCCGGTAAAAAACGCCCTTCGGGGTGTTCTTCGGGGTGTTCTTCGGGGTGGCCAAGACGGGTCATGACCGCCTGCGCGGACGGATTATCGCCGAGCAGGTTCTCAAGGCGTTCGTCCTTCGCCACCGCTGCGAAGAGTCGGCGGTAGGTCCATCCCTCCACCAGGGTAAAGGCGTGTTGGACCACCTTGTCGGAGGTCACCAGTGCGAGCAGCTCCGGTGGCCTGATACCGGATGAGAGCTTGTATTCTCCGGCCTTGATGCTGGCGGCTTTACCCTCATGATAGGCTAGGGCCATGAACAGGTAGGGGTGTTCGACCAGACCCAGGCGCGTGAGCTCCTCGCTCAGCCCGGACAGGGAGGTTCCCTGCTTGATGTCCAACACCAGGGACTCCTGGTCCAGCGTCACGGGTTCGGATAGGAAGTCCTGGTATTCCATCCAGGCACCGCCGGCAATCAGACTGGCGGCAAGGGTGCTAACCAGCAGCAGCGCTCGCATCATTCACTCCTTCCCGGTACTTCAAAAGCTGTCTGGTTAAAATGGATCCGAGCGTCGGGTTGCGTTACGCCGCGTTCGGTGCTGTGCCTGTCTGGGCGTGGTCCTGGGTTATTCGGTGTTGGCTGTGGGATCCGGCGTGTTGGGCTACGGCGCGTTCAGCCCTGTCACTGTGCTTCGGGATCCAACAGCGCGCCTAATCCAACCTGCACTTAACGCGAGGCCGTGCGGGCCGGCAGCGCGGGGGTAATCTCGGTGTAGGTTGCGTTGAGACGCCGGTACGGGCCTGGCCGTCGATCAACGAGCCGTTGGGCGTCGAAACGCAACACGTCAAATCCCCCAAACCGCGCCGAATCATTCA
The DNA here is from genome assembly GCF_900092655.1 of Candidatus Thiosymbion oneisti. Lineage (GTDB taxonomy): Bacteria > Pseudomonadota > Gammaproteobacteria > Chromatiales > Chromatiaceae > Thiosymbion > Thiosymbion oneisti. The sequence goes on along the minus strand of NZ_FLUY01001817.1, from coordinate 3,429 downwards.
GGATTGCTTTTAACCAGATAGCTTCTCAGTACCAGGTGTTCTTTGTAGATAGGCCGTGCCATCGACGACTTACTCAACTATACCCGTTGCACGTGAATATTTCGGTAAGCGAGGTGGGTCGATCGTACCCGAGAGCAAGGCGCGACGAGGAGGAATAGCCAGGCCCTATTGCGACGAGTCGCAACGCTGCTATCGGGTGCGAGGGGTGTGCATCGCGGCGAAATATTTACGTGTAACGGGTATACAACAGAGGCCACGGCTTTTGACCGCAGAATAGCCCAGGTTAAGAGGATGGTTCCAATGCACAACTCGACCCGATGGCATGTCTGTGAGGATGCCGCCGCCGTCGCCACCGAGGCCGCGCGGCGCATCCTGGCCGCGGCCGAGACGGCGATCGCGGCGCGCGGCGTCTTTCGCATCGTGTTGGCCGGCGGGCGCACACCGCTCCGGACCTATCGGCTGTTATCCCGAGCGACGGCCGACTGGACAAGCTGGTACCTCTATTTCAGTGACGAGCGTTGCCTCCCGCCCGATCACGACGGACGCAACAGTCGGGCCACCGCCCTCGCCTGGCTCGATCGGGTCCCGATCCCCGCGCCGAATATCCACCCCATTCCCGCCGAGCTAGGGGCCGAAGCGGCCGCTGCCGCTTACCGGCATCCGGTGAGCGCCGCCCTGCCCTTCGATCTGGTCACCCTCGGAATGGGAGAAGACGGCCACACTGCGAGCCTCTTCCCAGGCCAGGTACATCCGGTCGCAGAGCTGACGCACCCCATCCATGGGGCGCCCAAACCCCCACCGGACCGGGTCAGCCTGAGTGCGCGCGCCTTGAGCGATGCCTGCGCGATCATGATCTTAGCGACAGGGGCCGAAAAAAAGGGACCCCTCGCCGCATGGAGGGCGGGCGAGCCCTTGCCGGTAGCCGGCATCGGCGGAACCGGGGGGGTGGACGTCCTGATCGATCGGGACGCCAACGGGGCCTTGATACCCTATAGACTTTAGCTCAGACCTTACAGATATCTCAAACAATCCACGGCGGTAAGATCCATGCCAGTCAATCCCGTCAGCGGCGCCGGCTATCTCCTTAAAGGTATGCGACTCATCATGCAACCGGGACTCCGGCGCTTCGTGTTGCTGCCCCTGCTGATCAACATCCTGGTGTTCTCCGCCGCCATCTGGTATGGGGTCTCCCGGTTCGAGTCCTTCCTGGCCTGGATGGAGTCTAAGGTCCCATCCTGGCTCCACTGGCTGGACTGGGTCCTCTGGCCCCTGTTCGTCCTGGTCCTGGTGATCCTCGTCTTCTACAGCTTCACCCTGGTGGCGAATCTGCTCGCCTCCCCCTTCAACGGTCTGCTGGCGGAGAAGGTGGAGCTGTATCTCACCGGCCGACCACTGCACGAGGGCGGTGGCTGGAAGCAGGCCCTGATGACGCTGGTACCTACCTTGCTCGACGAGTTGGGTAAGCTGTTGTTCGCCGCCCTCGCTGCCGTTCCCTTCCTGATCCTGTTCCTGATCCCGGGAATCAACCTGGCCGCCCCCGCGCTCTGGTTTCTTTACACGGCCTGGATACTCACCCTGGAATACAGCGACTATCCCATGGGCAATCATGGTCTCAGGTTCCGGGAGATGCGCGCGCGCCTGCGCCGGAAGCGCGTGCTGGGACTCGGCTTCGGCGCCGCCACGGCCGGGCTGACCATGGTCCCGGTCGTGAACTTCATCGTGATGCCGAGCGCCGTCGCCGGCGCAACGGCCATGTGGGTGGATGAGCTGAGTAGTTAGGGCTACCTATTTTGGTTTTCCGGATAGAACGCGGGAATGCTGTATGAAGAGTATAATTAGCCTCCCCCACCCTTTGGGCATAGCGAAGATTTACAGTGCTGGTAGAGTCCGACGGTAAGTATAGTGTTATGAATGTTCACCTTCTCATACTAGCGATCCTGCGGGAGGCCGGGGATCAAGGTGTAGCTCCGATGCTAAGGACTACGCTTGTCAAATTTTTCTACCTGTTGGATGTATATACGGCAGAAAACAGTGCAGGCACGCCTGTATCCGACGTTGAATGGCGCTTTCTCCACTTTGGTCCTTACTCGTATCAGGTTGCCGATGCAATCGATGAACTTTCGAATCAAGGCGTTATTTTCGCCGATCACAGGAAGGCGGAAGCCGGTAATAAGGAATTCGTTCTCTACCACCTGAATAACCGACAACGCGCTGGTGATTTACGGCAGTTAGGCATCCCTGGAACGATCCAAACACGGTTACATGCCGACATGAAACGATATGCAAGGGATTTGCCGCGGCTACTGAATTATGTCTACTTTCATACCGCACCTATGTTTGAAGCGCGGCCAGGTGATGTTCTCGACTTTTCGGGTTGCTTGAAAATGACCATCGAAGATGTCAAGCCCATAGAAATGAACAAATTACGTTCGAGGGCCATTAAAAAGACCCGAACCAAGCTTCGTAAGTTGATACAGGCTAGAAAGTCTCAAGAGCAGATCGAGCAAGGCCCTTACGATGATACTTATTTTTCCAGCCTGAGCATTCTTGATGGTGAATCGTTAGAGACGGGATTTGCCGGTCGAGCAAAATTGAGCGTATGAATTGGATAGATATCAGGATGGGAATTCTCCAAGTATTTGATGATTTTTATGAAGATGTACCTGCTGGTACGGTACCTGCTCCAGGGCATTTGTTCCGGGTTCCCACCCCTAATGTAGAAGAAGTACCCAGAATTCTCGATGTAGAGCGGGCAACACCTACCGAACACGAGATTACCAGTTGCGAAATCTGTGAGATCGCAAAACACCACTTCTCGAAACGGGAGCGTCTGCCGATAAAACGTCTGGCTCTCGGTGATACTGAGGAGCTGATTATTTCAAAGGCGAAAAAACGTCCCGTGGTAGTCTTGTCCGTAATCGCATCCAGTGGCATCGACACCTTGCCGGATGGGCCACAGAGGCGGTTGGCAAGACATCTGAAAAAGCCGTGTTATTTAGTTGCACCATTGTACAGTACCACTTCTATGACGGCTCCGGGCACCTTCGGTCCTACGCTGGTGGCAAGAATCAGGGCACTGCAATATCTGCACTTCTTTTGCTTGCCTGATAAGAATCGTCCGGATAGGCCGGGGTCGATTATTCGGTTGGATCGTGTCTTTCCTACTTATCTGGGCAGAGGATCAGCCCCAATGGATGAAAAAATCCACGAAGAACCGTTCGAAATTCTCCTGTCACAACTCTCCATACTCACTGGTGCTGTTTATAGGAAACCTTATGAGCTTGCAAGAGAGCTGGTTAAAGATGCACTCCCTACTGGCCTGGATACCTGAGAGGCTGTCTAAAAACCAACTGATAGTGGTAAATTTCTAACTGATAGAGTGGTTGATAGTCCAAGTCCGCCGACCCGCATAGCGGTCTGACCTACCCT
>NZ_FLUY01001818.1 GCF_900092655.1 Candidatus Thiosymbion oneisti | reverse complement strand
CGTGGGTAGAGGTATCGTGCTCCGCGCTCACCTTGCCTGCTTCCAGCTCCTTCAGGATTACCCCTGCGAGCTGTTTTCCCAGCTCCACCCCCCATTGGTCGTAGGAATTGATGCCCCAGACCACGCCCTGGGTGAAGGTGCGGTGCTCATACATGGCGATCAGGGCGCCGAGGGCCCCGGGTGTCAGCCGTTCCATGAGGATGGTGTTGGTCGGCCGGTTGCCGGGGAAGGTGCGGTGGGGGGCCAACGCCTCGACGCTCGCGGGCGACATCCCGGCGGCCCGCATCTCGGCCTTGGCCTCGTCCTGGGTACGGCCACGCATCAGGGCCTCGGTCTGGGCGAAGAAGTTGGCCATCAACTTGGGATGGTGATCGCCCAGCGGGTTGTGGCTGTTGACCGGGGCGATGAAGTCCGCGGGAATCAGCTGGGTGCCCTGGTGGATGAGCTGAAAGAAGGCGTGCTGACCATCGGTTCCGGGCTCGCCCCAGACCACGGGTCCGGTGGTGTATGCCAC
>NZ_FLUY01001820.1 GCF_900092655.1 Candidatus Thiosymbion oneisti | reverse complement strand
TCCCTACAAAAATAAAGAATCTTGTTAATCCTGAAAATCCTGTGAATCCTGTCCGATTGGAACTTTGCAATGAGCGTTCAGAACTGGATCACTACATGTTGAGCACTA
>NZ_FLUY01001821.1 GCF_900092655.1 Candidatus Thiosymbion oneisti | reverse complement strand
GCGAAGCAGGCGCGGCGGTCCCGATGTTACACCCGGTATGATCGGATCATGCGGCCAGACGTGCTGGCGGCGGCGTGGGACCAGGTAGCCGCTAACGACGGCGCACCTGGGGTGGATGGCGTTCGGATACCGGAACT
>NZ_FLUY01001822.1 GCF_900092655.1 Candidatus Thiosymbion oneisti | reverse complement strand
CCGATGTTACCCCCGGTATGATCGGATCATGCGGCCAGAGGTGCTGGCGGCGGCGTGGGACCAGGTAGCCGCTAACGACGGCGCACCTGGGGTGGATGGCGTTCGGATACCGGAACT
>NZ_FLUY01001824.1 GCF_900092655.1 Candidatus Thiosymbion oneisti | reverse complement strand
ATATCCAGTTTGTAAATCGTCGTTTAAGGAAAAGTCAGTACTTTTATATTGACATCCTGCGAGAAGGAGTACTTCTGCATGATTCAGGCAAGTTTCAATTGGCGGAGCCAATTGAAATAACATCCAAAGAAAGAAAAAAATTAGCTGAAGAGGATTTTGAGTATTGGTTTAGTGGCGCTAAAACATTTCTTAAATACGCTGAGGATGCAATAAACAACAGTGACAATAGTTATGCAGCATTTAATCTACATCAGGTTACTGAGCGTCTATATGGCACTATACTGCTTGTCTTTACTCGCTACAAGCCAAGTACGCATGATCTAGAGAAATTAGGTCAAAGAGTATCAAGCATAGAGCCAAGGTTCTTGTCTATATTTCCACG
>NZ_FLUY01001826.1 GCF_900092655.1 Candidatus Thiosymbion oneisti | reverse complement strand
CTCCCCACGCTCCAGCGTGGGAGCAGACTTGTCCCGACGGAGGAGGGATCTTGACGCTCCAGCGTCGATTAAGCGCCTCG
>NZ_FLUY01001827.1 GCF_900092655.1 Candidatus Thiosymbion oneisti | reverse complement strand
CCATACATGCCCTTGATCATGTTGTTGCCGAAGGCATAGCCGAGCTGGCCCTGCCACAGATCGGCGTCGTTGTCTTTGGTGCCGATCTTTTCCACGAAGTCGACGGCCTTCTGCTTCTCGTAGATAGCACTCAGGTAGAAGCCACTCAGATCCCGGATGCCCAAACCGACACGCCACTTCTTGAAATCCGCGGTGCTGACGGCGTTGGCGTCGTTGAGGAGGGTGGTTGCGTATGCCCTCTCCTCGGAGGTGCTGTTGGGATCGGCGAGGACGTCCTCGGCCATGGTGGCGACGGCCTTCTGAGTGCTGAGTTGGTCGGTCAACACCTCATAGGCAGCACCGAAGTACCAGGGGCCATTTCCGTAAGTGGCAGCGAGGGAGTAACCCTCGGACAGGCTATCCGACTTGCGGTTTGGGAGTCCATCTCTCGTGCTTGCGGAGCCAGGTATGGTGGCTGCGGCGAACTGGAAGCCGCTGAAGCTGGGGGTGACATAGAGGATGGCGTTGTCGGCGCGGATATCGTCGAAGCCGACCGTGCCTTCGTAGTCGGCCATGGTGTCGTTGAACAGCTCCAGCTTGCTGGTGGAGATCTTGAGCGGCGTGTCGTGACGGCCCGCCAGGAAGGTACCGAAGTCACCCTTCAGACCGACATAGCTGTTACGCATCTTGAGCCCGGTCTCCCCGCTGCCGGTATTGAACTCGCCGTCAGCGATATGGTAGTTCCTTTCGTTGGCCAGCGGTATACCGAACTCGACCTGATAGATGGCCTTCAGGCCGGCACCCAGATCCTCGGAGCCCTTGACGCCGAGCCGACTGGCACGGCTGTTACCTTTACCGATCTTACCCCTGTTCAGGCCCCAGCCTTTGTAGTCGATCTCCTTGATGTCGAACCAGTCGATACTCACGTGGGCCTTGCCGTAGAGGGTGGCGTCGGCCAGGGCCGCTGCCGGAGCAGTGACGGCGGCCGCAACCGCCAGGGAAATGAGCTTTCTGTTCATCGGGTTCTCCCCTGTTGTTGATTTGCCGAAAATCCACAAAAACCAAACGCGTGGTGTGCCTTCACAGTCAATAATAGGTCAGTGAGCAACTTTATGCAACAATTATTTTGGAAAAAGATACAAAAATGACAAACTGTTGTTTTTCTGGCACATGCGGCCCACAGGATAGCCCCCAGGCAGACATCCCCCAATTCCTCCCCCTCGGACAGGTACGGGCTACACCCGAAGCGCCCGCGGTGCTTAGAAGCTGTCTGGTTAAAACGGATCCGAGCGTCGGGTTGCGTTACGCCGCGTTCGGCACGGTGCCTGTTCGAGTGCAGTCCTGGGTTATTTGGCGTTGACTGCGGGATGCGGCGTGTTGGGTTACGGCGCGTTCAGCCCTGTCACTGGGCTTCGGGATCAACAGCGCGTACACTTAACGCGAGGCCGCGCGGGCCGGCAGCGCGGGGATAATCCGGGTGTAGGTTGCGTTGAGACGCGGGTGCCGGCCTGGCCGTCGATCAATGAGCCGTTGGGCGTCGAAACGCAACC
>NZ_FLUY01001829.1 GCF_900092655.1 Candidatus Thiosymbion oneisti | reverse complement strand
CCATACATGCCCTTGATCATGTTGTTGCCGAAGGCATAGCCGAGCTGGCCCTGCCACAGATCGGCGTCGTTGTCTTTACCGTTGATCTTTTCCACGAAGTCGATGGCCTTCTGCTTCTCGTAGATAGCACTCAGGTAGAAGCCACTCAGATCCCGGATGCCCAAACCGACACGCCATTTCTTAAAATCCGCGGTGTTGACGGAGTTGGCGGCGTCGAGGAGGGTGGTTGCGCGTGCGATCTCCGCGGGGGTGCTGCTGGGATCGGCGAGGATGTCCTGGGCGGTGGTGGCGACGGCCTTCTCAGTGCTGAGTTGGTCGGTCAGCACCTCATAGGCGGCACTGGCGTACCAGGGACCATTCCCGTAAGTGGCGGCGAGTGAATAAGCCTCAGCCAGGCTATCCGACTTGCGGTTTCGGAGTCCATCTCGCGTGCTTGCGGAGCCAGGTATGGTGGCCGCAGTGAACTGGAAGCCGCTGAAGCTGGGGGTGATGTAGGTAATGATGTTATCGGCATGGATATCGTCGAAGCCGACGGTGCCTGCATAGTCGGCCATGGTGTCATCGAACATCTCCAGCGGGACGGTGGAGACATGGAGCGGGGTATCGTGACGGCCGACGAAGAAGGTACCGAAGTCACCTTTCAGACCGACGTAGCTGTCACGCATCTCGAGCCCGGTCTCCCCGCTGCTGGTATTGAACTCGCCGTCAGCGATATGGTAGTTCCTTTCGTTGGCCAACGGTATACCGAACTCCACCTGATAGATGGCCTTCAGGCCACCGCCGAGGTCCTCGGAGCCCTTGACGCCGAGACGACTGGCACGGGTAGCACCTTTGCCGATCCTACCCCGGTTCAGGCCCCAGCCTTTGTAGTCGATCTCCTTGATATCGAACCAGTCGATACTCACGTGGGCCTTGCCGTAGAGGGTGGCGTCGGCTAGGGCCGCCGCCGGGGCAGTGACGGCGGCCGCAACCGCCAGGGAAATGAGCTTTCTGTTCATCGGGTTCTCCCCTGTTGTCGATTTGCCGAAAATCCGCAGTAGTAACCAAACGCAGGATGGCTATGCGTGGAACGCAAAAAACGGGGCCGAAACCCCGTTGTTCCACGGACAATCCAAGCCGGACTCAGAAGTCGTGGATCATACCGAGCGAGAAGCCCTTCCAGTCACCCTCGTCGGAGCCTTTTGTGTC
>NZ_FLUY01001830.1 GCF_900092655.1 Candidatus Thiosymbion oneisti | reverse complement strand
GGCCAGGGGAAAGCGCCGTCGCCGCGGCGCGGGTGGAACCGAAGGGCCCGGATTCCCGGCCAACGCCGCTGGTATCCCCCGTGGCTGAGGTT
>NZ_FLUY01001831.1 GCF_900092655.1 Candidatus Thiosymbion oneisti | reverse complement strand
AAAAACTTCAGTCCGCCGTAGGCGGATCGAGGTACAAACCTCCATCTTCCAGATGGATTATCTTCAGTCGGCGGTTGAGTCCGCCGAGGGCCACTT
>NZ_FLUY01001832.1 GCF_900092655.1 Candidatus Thiosymbion oneisti | reverse complement strand
CCGGCTCCCAAGCTGATCACGCCGGTCAATCGTCAAGTCCGCGGCTGGGCCAATGACTTCGATCACGGTCGGAGTCGCCCCG
>NZ_FLUY01001833.1 GCF_900092655.1 Candidatus Thiosymbion oneisti | reverse complement strand
TGGATTTAGCGATGTATCCGTTCCCAACACAGGTGTTGCGGCCAGGGGAAAGCGCCGTCGCCGCGGCGCGGGTGGAACCTAAGTACCCGGATTCCCGGCCAACGCCGCTGGTATCCCCCGTGGCTGAGGTTCGATGTGGCCGCGCCGCTTTGCCGGCGCACTCCAAAGCAGTCCGGAATCCATAAAGAGCCTTTTGGTTTACTCACGGCTACCAGGTATCAGCAAACGGACGGGATGCCTGGGGTCAATCCACGAGGTTGCGCGGGCGGGTAATGGTGAGGAGCTGGGCGCAGCCCCAGGTCAGGGTGCTCCAGTCGTCCGGCATCTCCAGCCGCGCCAGGGTGGCGGTGGGGAGCAGCTTACTGTCTGCCTGCCGGTCCAGCTCGTCGCCGGCAAGATAGAGCACCAGCTCCTCCAGCCCCGGGTTATGCCCGACCAGCAGGACGATCCGTGCAGTGGGGGAGCAGCGTCCCAGCAGGTGCACCAGGTCCTGGACATCCGCCCCGTACACCTCATCGTGCCACTGGATCTTCTTTTTTTTATAGTCCATCGACTTGCAGACCTTCTCTGCGGTCTGACGGGCCCGTTGCGCCGGTGAGCTGATCACTAGGTCGGGGACTAGCCCCTCCCGGTAGAGCCATGCGCCGACGCGCGGCGCGTCCTTCTTTCCCCGCTTGGCGAGAGGGCGTTTGAAGTCACCGGCGTCGCCCGCGCTCCAGTCCGATTTGGCATGACGAAGGATTAAGAGCTCGCGGGGCATATGGGAAGAGGGCTCGGAGCGATGCAAAAAGGGCAACCAAAGGTTGGCCGGTGATGAAGTCCGGATCCTTATGTAACATATTCGCAATATTTCGCAAGCCCGATGATGGGGTTGCGGCCGGCCCGTAACCCGGAGCGAACCTGTATGAATCCCTGAAAACATGGCCCTGTAGTTGTGTTTTCGGCAAGCTTTAATACGCGCTCGCCTTGCTGTTCGGGTCGAATGGTTGCGGCGGCCTTGCCCCAAGACTTACCATGCAAGACCTGCGTTCCAACCCAAGCTCCGAAATCAAGACCAAATGTCCCCTGTCCGTGTCCCCGCCGCCCTCGCGCTCGCGGCCCTGTTGCTCGCGGCCTGCGGCGAGCCTCCGCCACCGACCATCAACCTCTACCGCGCCATCCAAGGCGGCGATCTGGATCAGATCAAACGCCACATTTACTGGGGTACGGACATCGACCGGGCCGATCCTCGGGGTGAGCTGCCCCTGCACGCGGCGGTCCGGCGGGGGCGTCTCATCATCGTCCGCGAGCTGCTGAAGAACGGCGCGGACCCGAACGCGACGAACCAGGCGGGAGAGACCCCGCTGCAAGTTGCCCTGGTCGCGGGTAGGACCCAATTGGCCGCCATACTCATCGAGGCAGACGCAACGGATGACCCCCAGGCGCTGTTGTTCATCCTCGTCCGAGCCGGCGTAGACGACCGGGACTCCCTGGCGTTCTTGACGCGGCGCGGGGCGGATGTCGATGCCAAGGACCAGGCGGGTGCCACGCCTTTGCACATCGCCGTCGGCGACGGGCAGCGGTTGTTGACTAAACGCCTGATCGATCTCGGTGCAAATGTAGACGCCCCGGATGGCGACGGAAGGACGCTCCTCTCCATTGCGATCGAGAACGGCAACCAACCGATCATCGATCTGCTCGAGCGCTTCGGCGCCCGGGCCGAACCGGCAACATCCACGCGCTGACATCTAATCCGGACACGAGAAAGACAAGGGGGATATCCGAATGGCGGAAACGGTAGACGAGCTCACAGTCAGCTACAGCGAAGGAGAAACCGAGATCGTCCAGGAGCTCGACAAAGCGATCCTGTCCAAAGGTAGCTGGGCCACGGTGCTCTTCCGCTATCGGGAGTGGGATCGCACCAAGGAGGTCTATGGCCCGGAGAAGTACAGCATCCGCCGCTATCAAAAGCGCGGCGGCGAGTTCCGCCAGCAGTCCAAGTTCAACATCTCCGGCAAGGCACAGGCGCAGGCGTTGATCGAAGCTTTGCAGAAGTGGCTCGATGGGCACTAAGGCGATTCCGCATCCTGATCTATCACGACAAGCGGTCAGCCGGATCCCACAACCAACGCCGGTAGTGGTAAATTCATAAGTGTTAAAGTAGAGCGATTCATCTTTTTGATCCCCTCTCCCCAACCCTCTCCCGGGGGGAGAGGGGGCATGGCGGCCAGTGCCGTTGGTCATGTTCCAACTTAGACATTAACCACTACCCCAACGCCAAATAATCCAGGACCGCGCCCGAGACCGGCACGGCGCCGAACGTGGCGTAACGCAACCCGACGCTCGAATCCATTTTAACCAGACAGCTTCTTAATGGCCTTGAGCCGCAACCCGGCTCCACTACCCTGTCGTGGTCGGGACAGACCCATGCAGGCCCACCTCGTACATGAAAAAGTACCTTCCCGTTTTTGGAATTATCTGGCTGGTTGCACTGGCCTGTTTTATCTGGGGCGCTGCCATGGTTTACTATGACATATTTCCATACCGCCTACTTATGCCTCCTTTTAGACAAGTAATTGCATTTTGGAAGGGACACCCGGCCGATAATAGGTCATTGGTACAACGACTCCAGGATGAGCTGATATTGAATCCTTTCGCCTTCGCCATGAACCCGTTACCCTTTCCCATGCAACTCCAGTTTAGACCTGTAGATACCTCTTCCTATCGAGGGCCGAGCATAGGGTACCTCGATCAGGCTCGGTATTATTCGGATACCAGCCGGAAGGAGTATTTTCTCATTTATGGAGGCTTTATCTCCGAGGATACACATTGGGCGGCCATTCTGATCTCTACGGAAGGCCGAGTACTACGAGGTTGGTCCATGAAGCCCCAGGAATATAGACTGATAGATGGTGGTATCGGTCTGGCAATTTCGAAGACCGGAGATTTGGCAACCAATACCTATGGTGTACTGATGAGTCATAGCTGGTGCGGTGAAAAGAAGTGGGAGGCCAAGCAGACAAAATCACCCGCGTTAGCTGGGCACGAGATCCCTTACTCCGATACGATATACCATCATGATATCACCTATCACGAGGGAAGGTTTTACACCTTCTATGGGCAGGAAATCGTGTCCGTAGACGAGAACACGGGAGAGATCATAGAGCGAATACACATATTGGAACTTATTCGATCGGCAAGAGATCAGAACCTGGCTCTCTTTGATCCGAGATTCAGGGATGTGGTACTCTTCTATGATGTTCATAGGATGAACAAAAGCAACTGGCATAAAATAGTGGTTCCGGATCCCTTTCATCCCAATAAGATTGATGTTCTATCCCGGGACCTTGCGGATAGCTTCGATGACTTTGAAGCAGGAGATCTGTTGATCAGCTTGCGAAATCTGAACTTGGTTTTCGTATTCAGACCCAAGACATCCAAGATCCTGTGGTATCGCTATGGCCTCACCTCGTACCAACACGATCCGACCTTTCAGCGGGGCTATATCGCCGTCTTTGATAACAACCCACTTGCAAACTCAGGGCCTAGCTCACGAATCGTCACACTGGGAGTGAGGGATCATACGCGATCGACTTTGTTTGATCTGAGAATCTGGGGTATAAGCATGCGCATACATGGAAACTTTGAGTTTGATGATGATAGCAACTTATTGGTGGTATCAGATGACAACAATGGGCGTGCTGTGGTAGGCTATCTATCAGGTAAGCCGATATTTATCTTCGAAAACAGGGTTGAGTCGGGAAAGAACCTTCGGCTGAAAAACATTACCCGAGTATCTCCACACCAAGTTGAAGAATGGAGCGCACGATGCAATTAATCATCTGGAAATGGGTTCTTATTGCCTCATTAATCGTCTATCCGATGGTCGGCCTTACCTATGTCGGCCCCGGGTTGGGCGTAGGCGCCCTTGCGTTGATACTGGGTATACTCGGGTCTGTATTGCTGGCCTTATTCACCATCTTCTGGTACCCGCTCAAACGTATGTTGCAACGTTGGAAGCAAAAACAGACCGGAGAAGATGCCGACACGAAGTGAAAAGGTATTTCCCCGTTTTTGGAATTATCTGGCTGACTGCACTGGCATGCTTCATTTGGGGCGCTGCCATGGTTTATTATGATATATTTCCACACCACCTATTTATGCCCCCTTTCAGACAAGTGATTGCGTTTTGGAAGGGACACCCGGCCGATAATAGGTCATTTGTACAACGACTCCAAGACGGGCTGGTGTTCAATCCTTTCGCCTTCGCCGTGAGTCCGTCACCCTTTCCCATGCAACTCCAGTTTAAACCTGTCGCTACCTCTTCCTACCGAGGACCAAGCATAGAGTCCCTCGATCAGGCCCGGTATTATTCGGATCCCAGCCGGAAGGAGTATTTTCTCATCTACGGGAGCTTTGCCTTCAAGGATACACATTGGGGGGCCATTTTGATCTCCACGGAGGGCCGAATAGTACGGGGTTGGTCCATAAAGCCCCAGGAATCCAGATGGCTGGATGGTGGTATCGGGTTGGCACTGTCAAAGACCGGAGACTTGGCAACCAATACCTATGGTGTATTGACGAGTTATAGCTGGTGCGGTGAAAAGAAATGGGAGGCCAAGCAGACAAAATCACTCGCGTTAGCCGGGCGCGAGATCCCTTACGACTATAATGTGTACCACCATGATATCACCTATCACGCGGGGAGGTTTTACACCTTCTTCGGGTCGGAAATCGTATCTGTAGACGAAAACACGGGAGATGTCATGGAGCGAATAGATCTCGTGGAGCTTATTCGGTGGGCAAGAGACCAGGACCTGGCTATTTTTGATGTACATTTCTCAAGGCGTATCGTCTTCAAAGATAAAGATCTGAACAAGAGAAATTTCAACTCGTTAAAGGTTAAACTAGCTAATTCTGGTCATCCCAATAAGGTTGACATTCTATCCCGGGACCTCGCGGATAGCTTCGATGGTTTTGAAGAAGGGGATCTGTTGATCAGCATGCGAAACATGAATTTGGTTTTCGTATTCAGACCCAAGACCTCCAAAATCCTATGGTATCGCTGTGGCCTCACATCGCTTCAACACGATCCGACCTTTCAGCGGGGCTATATCGCCGTCTTTGATAACAATCCATTTGCGAATTCAGGGCCTAGTCCACGGATCGTCACCCTCGGGGTGAAGGATCACACGCGATCGACTTTGTTTGATCTGAGAACCTGGGGTATAACGATACGTATGGGGGGAAACTTCGAGCTTGATGATGGTAGTAGTTTATTGATGGTATCAGATGACGACAATGGGCGTGCCGTGGTAGGCTATCTATCAGGTAAACCGGCGTTTATCTTTGAGAACAGGGTTGGACGGGGAAAGAACCTCCGGTTGAAAAACATTACCCGCATATCTCCACGGAAAGTTGAAGAGTGGAGCTCACGATGCAATTAGTTATCCGGAAATGGGTTCTTATTGCCTCATTAATCGTCTATCCGACGATCGGCCTTACCTATGTCGGCCCTGGGTTAGGTGCAGACCAATGCCATTAAGTTAAGCATTACCGGTCGACAAACAAGAGGAGAAACGACGCATCACGCGAATCCGCGCGAAATTGTCATCCCGAACCGAAGGGAGGGATCTTGTTCGCGCCGATGCGCGCGCTTCGTGGTTTTCTTTTCCGCATCCTGATCGACCACGACCAGCGGTCAGCAGCTAACCTAATGGCATTGCGATCCAACCCACCTTGCACATGAAAAGGTATCTTCCCGTTTTTGGAATTATCTGGCTGGTTGCCCTGGTCTGCTTTATCTGGGGCGCTGCCATGGTTTATTACGACATATTCCCATCTCGCCTTCTCAAGCCCTCCTTCAGGCAAATCATTGCGTTCTGGAAGGGACACCCGGCCGATAAGAGGTCAGTTGCCCAGCGATTCAAGGACGGGCTGATGTTCGATCCTCTCGCCTTTGCCGTGAGTCCGTCACCCTTTCCCATGCAACTCCAGTTTAGATCTGTAGATACCTCTTCCTACCGAGGACCGAGCATAGAGTCCCTCGATCAGGTTCGGTATTATTCAGATGCCAGCCGGAAGGAGTATTTTCTCATCTACGGGAGCTTTACCTTCGAGGATACCCATTGGGGGGCCATTCTGATCTCTACAGAAGGCCGAATAGTACGAGGTTGGTCCATAAAGCCCCGGCAATATAGAAAGATATATGGTGGTATCGGTTTGGCACTGTCGAAGACCGGAGATTTGGCAACCAATACCTATGGTGTACTGACAAGTTACAGCTGGTGCGGTGAAAAGAAGTGGGAGGCCGATCCGATAAAACCATCAGCATTAGATCTGAGCAAGCTCCCTTCCAGTTTCTATCGTAATTACCACCATGAAATCACCTATAACGAAGGGAAATTTTACACCTTCTATGGTCCGGAAATCGTGTCCGTAGACGGGAACACGGGAGAGATCATGGAGCGAATACACTTAGCGGAACTTATTCGGTGGGCAAGAGACCAGGACCTGGCTATTTTCGATGCATTTAAAGCGCCCCCTGTCTCCGCGGGTGAATATCCGTTGCACATTACCCGGGCCGAGTTATTTCACCCTAATAAGGTTGACGTCTTGTCCCGGGACCTTGCGGATAGCTTCGATGACTTCGAGGCAGGAGATCTGTTGATCAGCTTGCGACGTCTGAACCTGGTTTTCGTATTCAGACCCAAGACATCCAAGATCCTGTGGTATCGCTATGGCCTCACGTCAAGCCAACATGATGCGACCTTTCAGCGGGGCTATATTGCCGTCTTTGATAACAATCCATTTGCGAACTCAGGGCCTAACCCGCGGATCGTCACACTCGGGGTGAAGGATCACTCTCGATCGGTTTTGTTCGATCTGAAAACCTGGGGCGTAACAATGCGCGCGAAAGGGAACTTTGAGTTTGATGACGATAACAACCTGTTGGTGTTCGCAGATGAGGACAATGGGCGTGTCGTGGTAGGCCATCTATCAGGCAAACCGATGTTTATCTTTGAGAACAGGGTTGGACCGGGAAAAAACCTCGGGTTGATAAACATTACCCGACTCTCTCCACGCAAAGTTGAAGACTGGAATTCACAATGTAACTAATGGACAGTTGGTCGGTTCAATGTATGATTTTCCATCACGGGTCCTCCATCGGTTGGCGCTGAGTAATGCGGCAATCCTTGAAACCAGTTTTGATATAGAACGAAAACTCTTCTCCAAGAAACCAATCGAGTCCATCCAAGCGAAGCATGTGTTTGTGAGTGGCCTTGCAAGGTCCGGTACAACGATGCTCATGCAGGCACTTTACGATTCTAAGGAATTCAGCTCCTTGACCTATCGGGATATGCCGTTTGTACTGGCTCCCAATACCTGGGCTAAGGTTACCAGGAGCTCTCAACGTCACAGAGATGATATCGAGAGGGCCCACGGTGATGGAATTCAAATCGGCTTTGACAGTCCCGAAGCCTTGGAAGAGGTTTTTTGGCGCGTATTCGGGGGAGATTACATACGCGAGGACAGGCTCGTAAGTGTCCAACTGGCGGATGAATCCGTTGCAGCCTTTCGTGTTTATGTCGATCTGATAAATCAAAGGTACAACAAAACGCGCTATCTCTCGAAGAACAACAACAATGTGTTGCGCTTGGCTGGATTACCGAGCATATTTCCCAACGCGATAATACTCGTACCCTTTCGTGACCCTATCAAGCAAGCACGGTCTTTGCTGACGCAGCATCGTAGATTCATCGATCGGAATCGCTATGACAGGTTTGCACAGAGGTATATGACATGGCTCGTGCACCATGAGTTTGGTAGTGATCACCGGCCGTTCGAATGGGGCGCGGCAAGCGGTACAAAACATGTTCCAACTGCATTGGAATACTGGCTGGCACAGTGGGTTGGCGTATATCGATTTTTAATGGAACAAGTATCCGAGAATGACAAACACTGTGTCTTTGTATGCTACGAACGCTTATGCGAGCAGTCGTCCGAAGTCTGGAGCGGCATTTGCAAGCTATTGGATATTCCACCGCAGACCGAGCTGACAAACAGGTTCGAAATCCGCAACGGCACCACCAAGGACGCCGAGGCTAGCAGTCTGCTCAGTGAGGCATATTCCATATACGAAACGCTGCTGATCCGATCATCGAAGCGAATATTGTCCTGATGTCTGACTGGCTCCGGCAACCTGTAATGGCCCCGGATTCAGAAGCTGTCTGGTTAAAAGCAATCCTGAATTATTTGGTGCTGTCCGGAGGGAAAAGATCCCTCCTGCGTCGGGACAAGTTTGATGTGTTGCGTTCGACGCACCAAGGCTCGTTGATCTACGGCCAGGCCGATACCGGCGTCTTAACGCAACCTAAACCAGATTCGACAGGGCGGGCCAACTGCGGAAGATCTGGTTCTTTTCCGAATAGTACAGGATTAACAGGATTAACAGGATTAACAGGATTAACAGGATATTTTCATAGTCCTTCTGATGGTGGAAACCTCCGCCTTCAGGCGGATAAACTTCCAGTTTGAAAAAGGCATGGTGCTTTAGCATCATTGTTATGAAAAACTACAGCCGAGGCAGACACACCATTTTTTACCACCGATACCAT
>NZ_FLUY01001838.1 GCF_900092655.1 Candidatus Thiosymbion oneisti | reverse complement strand
GCTGGTTTGGCTGGGATCACTTTCTGGTGCGTGGCTTCAAGAAGGTCCGCGCTGAGATGAGCCTGATGGTGTTGGGCGACAACTT
>NZ_FLUY01001842.1 GCF_900092655.1 Candidatus Thiosymbion oneisti | reverse complement strand
GGGGGGTAGTCGGTTAGCGCCACTTAGCCCAGAATGGAGGGGTGCAGTCATTGAGAAGTCCTAAGGGGATAGGACAGTGTGCAGTCTCAAGTGGCGCTAACCGACTACCCCCCT
>NZ_FLUY01001843.1 GCF_900092655.1 Candidatus Thiosymbion oneisti | reverse complement strand
CCCCAGAGAGTTAGCCAAGGAGCATCTGCGTCGGATGATCCGGTAGTGGCTCAGTTCGCGAAAAAACGGAAATTGCGAAAAAACGCAA
>NZ_FLUY01001845.1 GCF_900092655.1 Candidatus Thiosymbion oneisti | reverse complement strand
CAGGGCGGGCGCGTATAAATTTCTTTTTGATTAACAAGTTACTACCAGCCGTGTCGATTGGGCAAAGCCGGGAGCGCCGGCATCC
>NZ_FLUY01001846.1 GCF_900092655.1 Candidatus Thiosymbion oneisti | reverse complement strand
GGTTAGCCTACCGAGGCGCTTAATCGACGCTGGAGCGTCAGATCCCTCCTCCGTCGGGACCAGGTCTGCTCCCACGCCGGAGCCTG
>NZ_FLUY01001848.1 GCF_900092655.1 Candidatus Thiosymbion oneisti | reverse complement strand
CAGCATAGTAAAAATACGGAGACCATTTCTTGCATTAGAACCACGGATGGACACAGATAAACACGGATTGTGATCTGCGTTTATCCGTGTTCATCCGTGGTTCTTCGGTGCGGTTCGTTCTGGTACAAGTCCAATTAACAAATGGCATTAGGATTTCTACTACGCTGCA
>NZ_FLUY01001852.1 GCF_900092655.1 Candidatus Thiosymbion oneisti | reverse complement strand
CCGTAACCCGACAGACGATGATGGGAGCCAGCCTGGGATGTCGGGTTACGGCGCGTTCAGCCTCGGTTGTCCACGCCC
>NZ_FLUY01001854.1 GCF_900092655.1 Candidatus Thiosymbion oneisti | reverse complement strand
TGGATTCCGGCAATCCCTGCCGGAATGACGGGGTAGGGGTCGGCAGACTTCATCACTTAAAATTTAGCCACTACCCAATCACATCTAGCCGATCTCGTTTGATTGTCCCAAAAAACTTCAGTCCGCCGTAGGCGGATCGAGGTACAAACCTCCATCTTCCAGATGGATTATCTTCAGTCGGCGGTTG
>NZ_FLUY01001856.1 GCF_900092655.1 Candidatus Thiosymbion oneisti | reverse complement strand
AGCGCTCGATCATGGCGTTGGTCTGCGGGGTTCTGGGCTTGATCAGGCGATGTTCGATCTGGTTGTCGGCACACACCTGATCGAAGGCGTGGGCGCCAGTGGACTGGCGCTCGCCGGTGGCACAGAAGCGGTCGGTAAACGCCTTGCCGTTGTCGGTGAGGAGCTTGGTGATGGTGAACGGTGCCTGCTCGATCAGGCGCGTGAGGAAGCTGCTGGCGGACGTTGCTGACTTGTCCTTGAGCACCTCCACAGAGACCCAGCGGGTGGCGCGATCAATGGCGGCAAAGAGGGAGGTCCGTTGGTCCTCATCCGGCATCTGAGGCAGGTACTTGACATCGACGTGGACGAAGCCCGGCGCATAATTCTTG
>NZ_FLUY01001858.1 GCF_900092655.1 Candidatus Thiosymbion oneisti | reverse complement strand
CTTGGCGCCATTGCGTCCTGGCGTTAAATGGGCCGGAAAGTGAGCGGCCAAGCATAAAATTTTCAAACTGAGCCACTGCC
>NZ_FLUY01001860.1 GCF_900092655.1 Candidatus Thiosymbion oneisti | reverse complement strand
GAACGAGCCATGAGGGCATCGTGGCCGCTCATTCGCTCCATAACTCGTTGTTTTAGATTGCAATAATGTGGGGATACATCAGGGTCTGTCCCCTATTCTGCGCTTGCTTTCCTAGAAGCGACTTATTTTCCTTCCGAAACAGGTCCTGAAATAGGTCTTTCACGGTAAGGATAATTTTTTAAACGGATATCTCCGCGCTTATGAGGATTTGGTACGATTTTTGTTGTGTCAACCCAATCTTCCCATTTAAAGTTTTCTATGATTTCAGCTTGATAACTTTCACTTAGCGGACGACTCAGGATATCGTTGGCATGCTGCCACTGATAATAACGCAGAAGATCCACCTTATAGGGGTCGGGTTGTCCTTTTGGATTTTTGACGATCCTTTTCAGTTCCATGACTTTCCGCATATCAACTTTGGGCTTCCAGATAATTTCACCCGGAAGAACAACCGGTTCGTCAGGGATGTTGTTGATTCCTTTTTTCCATGTTGCCAGAACAGCGACGTTGGTATCCTCACGATACAGGATAACCGCATGATTATAATCTTTGTTCTTAAAGAATCCGAGAGTGCCGTATTGAAGACGTGCCCCGGTCAGGAAAGCGACTCCGTCCGACCAGCAGGGACCTGTCCCCGAAATTCCTCTGAGCACACTTCTATCTATGATTCCGTCAGGAAAAAGGATAGCGAAAGCGATTTTACAGCTGTTGGCCACATGTGTTATCCCTTCACAGTCATGACCGTGCCATTTGATCATGTCTTTTATTGTCACCGCATAAGTACGCTGATAATACCGCCCTGAGGTACCTTTGGTCGCAAGAATCTCAAATACGGGGGCATACGGCATGGCAACCATGGGGGCATACCAGGTCGGTATCCGATCCGGTTGGGTCACACCGGTTTCTATAAAAATATTGACACCCTGTTTATAAGTCGGTTCCTGACACCAGGGTGATGAATAAATCAGCATCAAAATCATTGTCAGCAAAGAGAGCGGTTTCAATTTCACCTTCTCATTTCTCCTTACGCCGAAGTTTAGCCGCCGCCCGCCTCGACAGAGCCTCGAAATATCAAAAACCTTGCGTGCGGACGGCTGGAGCATAACATCAGGCATTTTGAGTTAACACCTCCAATAATATGCCGACAATTTTACCTGAATTTTCAATTGAATATTCATCAAGATCAATCACTACATCAAGCCCCCCCATTTTCATGAATTTCCATGCGGTTCCGGTAGTAACTACACCATATAGTCGCATAACCCGATTACCTTCAGCTTTATTAAAAATACTTGCTGCTACCATTTCCGCGATACATTGACCCAGACCTCCGACAATATTTTCATTCTTAGCCTCAACCACAGTAATGACAGGACTGCTCAAGATCAATTGCTCTTGGGAGGCACTAATAATAAAATCACAGACACCATTTAATCCCTTTTCCTTATCGACATCGAACTCGATTCCGGAAAACAGACTAACTTTGTGCTCAAGTATTTTTCGCACTTCCACCAAAATATTTGCAATAATAAGTTCTGAACGAGCTTTCTCTGTATTAATAGCACGGGCAAGCGGGATATTTTCCGCTAATATTTCAGTAAGAGCAGAGGAAATATCAATACTTTCGACGGCAGAAAAGACATTTTGCTTCTCTGTTAGGGTAACCCCCAGTTCTTGTTTAACTTTTTTTAAGTCAAAATCAGTGTACGACATAATCTCGACCCCCGACATACAGCTTTTCAAAATCTAAAAGCTCGGCGTTCCCTGTATTACGTTTACTATGCTTTTTTCGCACCTGTTTTCAAAATCCTTTCGTTTCAATAGTGGTAACGGCACGCCAAAATTCTAATTTTGTCTTCTTGAACCTGGTAAACAAGTCGATGTTCTTGGTCAATACGCTTTGACCAGCAACCCGTTAATTCATGTTTGAGTGGCTCAGGTTTACCAATACCTTCAAATGGATTTTCCTGAGTTTCTTGAATAAGTCGGATGAAACGCAAGGCTTTCTTTCTGTCGTTTTGTACCCACCATGCCAAATCTTCGAAATCTACCGGGTCAAATTCCAAGCTGCGTGCGGGCGTTGTCAAGAGAAATGCCTCCAGTTCGATTTTTTGCTTCCAAAAGTCGCTTCTTCATTGTCTCACTTTTCAGCAAATAAGCCGTTTCTCTTTCTGAGGTAATTTCGCGCCAGAGATGAATAGGCACGATGACGCTTACAGGTTGCCCTTCTTTATCCGATATATACTGAATTCGTGCTTGCGCAGTCATTTTTACCTTCACAATCTCAGTTAGGCATTTGGCCCGTTCCCCACGCTCCAGCGTGAGAACGCAATTGTGGACGCTCCAGCGGCCAAGGTTTTCATGACGCTGGAGCGTCTGGATTTGCTCCCACGCTGGAGCGTGGGAGCCAGAGACGGTAATTGATTTGCTGTCGGGTAGTGGCGTGAATCGTAATGGGAGTCATTATGTTGTTTTCGCTTATGTCGTAAGGGATCAAGACCAGAGTCTTGTCGTGTTTTCCAACGACCACCTTTCGGTTCGTCGATGTATCGAAATACCGTTCATTACTATACCTGATGATTTCTTCAATCATTCCAAGATCAAATTCCCTGAGTTTCGTTCTATACTCCAGATAATCGGTCCAGGCGATATTCACCATGTGGATAGTGTTTTGATTTTGTTCTTCTGATAGTTAATTGGTGTTGTATGGCTAACACCGCAAATCACGGGCTGCCAAAAACTGCATAGCGAAGCAGCGCAGTTTTTAGCAGTCCGTGTACATTTGCCTTTTAGAGAATAATTACCTAGTAAGAACAAACAACACGATCAAGGCCAGCAAAAATATTGTTATAAGAAAAAGCCCCGCCTTGCTTGATGCTTTTTCAATATTTTTAATTAGATTACCCTCTTCTGGTGCGTTTGATTTATTTTTTCCTGACGAGGTGGTTGCCCCTGCCCCTGTTGTGACATTTCCCGAGACATTGCCTCCAATAATATTACTATTTTCAACTTTTCCCGCTTTAATATGATTACCCATTGCTAACATCACCTTGAACATCGCCTCCAACTACATTGGAGTTTTTAACCTCATTTATATTCACGCTTCTATCTGAGAAATTTACAATCATTTCGTTTCTCTCGCGATATGCTGGATTAGATATAAATTCCTCAAGCCCATCAATTGTTTCTTTTATAAATCCAGAGTCACTTCTAGAGACAAAGTACAAAGTAAGATTGTTAACAAATATGACTCTTAAGCCATGTATGTCATAATAATCCACATGCGTCCAACGCGACCATGTTGCTCTCACAAGAAATAATATACTGATGAGCAATGAGGCTGGTATAGCCAACAACAAAAACATTAATAAATCCCTAAACTCCTTTTCATTTAAACCGGATTCACTACGCAACCAATCGATAATAACGTTTATACTTGTTCTGTCATTTGCTTCCCACACGACCAATATTATGAGAATAGCGCATACGAATAGAAAAAATTTAAAAAATAACTTACCTCTGTCGTAATTATCTTGAATGCTCTGAGGCTCCGGGTTCTCTTTTCTTATGGAGTCAAATGTCACTGACACTATATTCATTATAGAATACACGCTGTTTTCGCAGCGCATAGCATTCCCTTTTATTGATATAAGAGCATTACTAAACTCCCTCACATCATTAGAACTCACGATAACCTCCTAATGTATTTTACTCTAACATGCAATCGACGACTTCTCCGCCGCAACTAAAGTATCCAATAGTAGGTGCCTAACTATAGGAACTTATATTTAGGTTTCTATAGTTAAATACCCACGACCACTGTGCTTATAGCTCTATCCTTATGCCTTCCCTATACCGCCCACCAAGGCGGCAGCTCATAGATCACCGCAAGCCCGATCACCAGGATCCACACGATGGTGATGGGGATGAAGACCTTCCAGCCCAGGCGCATGATCTGATCGTAGCGGTAGCGGGGAAAAGTGGCCCGGAACCAGAGGAATAGGAACATGAAGAAGAAGGTCTTGAGCACCAACCAGTGAAAGCCGTCGTCGAGCAGAAAGATCCCGTCCACCCAGGCCGCCGGCAGGGGAGACAGCCAGCCGCCGAGGAACATCAGGGCCGACAGTGCCGAGATCAGGATCATGTTGGCGTACTCGCCGAGGAAGAAGACGGCAAAGGCCATCCCCGAGTATTCGACGTGGAAGCCGGCCACGATCTCCGATTCGCCCTCCGCTACGTCGAAGGGGGCGCGGTTGGTCTCGGCCACGCCGGAGATGAAATAGATGCCGAACAGGGGCAGCAGGGGCAGCCAGAACCAAGTCAGCAGACTACCCTCCTGGGCGCGCACGATGTCCCCGAGGTTGAGGCTGCCGGCCGCTACCAGGACCCCCACCAGGGCAAAGCCCATGGCGATCTCATAGGCGACCATCTGGGCCGCCGAACGCATGGCCCCCAGGAAGCCGTATTTGGAGTTGGAGGCCCAGCCTGAGATGATCACGCCGTAGACACTCAGCGAGGTCAGGGCGATGATGTAGAGGAGACCGGCATTGATGTCCGCCAGTACCAGCCCTTCGTCGAAGGGAAATACGGCCCAAGCAGCCAGGGCCGGGCCCAGGGTCAGCATGGGGGCGATCAGGAAGAGGATCTTGTTCGCCTCGGTAGGCAGCACGATCTCCTTGAACATGAGCTTGACCGCATCGGCGATGGGCTGCAGGAGGCCCCGCGGTCCGACCCGGTTGGGGCCGATTCGGATCTGCATGTAGCCGATGACCTTACGTTCGGCCAGGGTGTAATAAGCCACCAGGCCCATGAGCGGTCCCAGGAGGACAACGATCTTGAGCAAGATCTGTATGACTACCGGCAGTGAATCCCAGAGCGCTATCATGGTTCTCTATCTACAGGCGATGGGTGGAAAGTAGGATAGCGGATGATTTCGCTGGACATCCAGTTAATCCGGATCCGGCTGATAACAAGCACTTAACTTTGACAATGCCCAGCGTGTCTTGGTCAAAGCGCTGCTTTTGATGTCCATTTTCTTCAGGAGATCATTCATTTCTTCTTGTGCCCGATCGCTCTTACTTTCCGGCACTTTTGTAGAAAGCTCATAAAGTTGTTGACCGTTCATTTCCCATACTTCAAGGGTAAGTGATTTTATATTTTTCTTAACCCCTTTATATTTATATTTGGTTGCTTTTATCGGGCCATATGTTTGCAGAGACAATTGGCTAAGTGACTGATCCATTATTTCCTCGACTTTTTTTAACTGTTGATCGGACCAAAATACAAAGGATCCATCCGGTCTCGAACCTTCACTAAAGCTTAAAAAGGGAATTGTCGTCTTCAAGCTGCAAGAAAATAGCTCTCGTTTGTTTGGTAACAGGTCTTTTTCACACTCAAAACCAGGGATATCCTGAAGATTATCTGTTCTTATTTTTACGGTACTTTCCATTTTCCCTTCCAAAAATGAATCCCCTTGCCGAATACGTGCTCTTAAAATCAGGCCTTTGTCATTCAAGCTACAGGAGGAGGTATCAAAGAAATAAACAATAAGCTCTTTCTCACTACGACGATCCGATTTCCTGGAAAGGAAATCATTTAATCTATCAAAATCCGACTGTTTGCCAAGCACGGTTTTTATTTCTACCTTGTCTTGGGCAAAGGTAAAGGTGCTGAAAAAAACTATCATAAAACCAAGGAATTTAAGCACAGACATTTGTTTCCCCACTCGTTCGGCAAATGTAATCGCCTCAAACCTTGGCCACGGACACGGGACCGATCTGATCCCCCAGATTCTCGCTGCCGGCAACCCCGGCCGGAATGCGCACACAACCCGCGGGGACCGCGCCGTCCAGACCCACCGGCATCCGCGCGGATGAACCATTCTGGCGCACCTCCACCAAGTCACCCGCGGCCAGTCCCAGCGCCGATGCTTCGGTGCTGCGCAGAAATGCGCCGAGCTGAACGGCGGCCGGCGTGTGCTGGAGGGCCGGGGCGCGGCGCACCAGGGCATCCACGGCATAGATGGGCAGGTTGCCGATCCGGACGAGCCCGTCTCCGGAACTCCGCGGTTTCTCCTCGAAGGTGCCCTGGGGCCGGTTGTCCGGCTGGCTACTTAGCTTTACGCCACTGCAGATCCTTTGCAGCTCCGTAAGGACATCCGTCGAGCTAGTCTGCTCGAAGCCGGGGAGATCGAGTAGATTACCGAGAACCCGTAATAGCTTCCAGCCGGGCCGTGCCTCACCGGGGGGGGCCACCGCTCCGCGGAAGGATTGCCAGCTCGCACCTGCATTGACGAAGGTGCCCGAGGTCTCGGCAAAGGCCGCGACGGGCAGCATGATATGGGCCCTCTGCTCCAGGGAAGGGCTGCGGTGGGTCGCACAGGCCACCACCAGCTCCGCCTGGTCGAGGACCTTGAGCGCCCGGGCCGGGTTGCCGAGATCATAAGCGGGCTCGATACCCCACAACAGATAGGCCTTGCGGACCTGCGTCAACATCTCCGCCGTGGACATGCCGATGGCCTGACTCACGCGCGCCCCCGGCATTCGGTGCGGCAAGGCACCGGCCAGGTAGGCCCCTACGCTATTGGCACTTGTCGGCAAATAGCCAACCTTTGCTTGGGCCGCCTCCGCAATCACCTGGGCCAGATGCTTGAGTAGGCAGTAGTCCGGATGTGCCGCGGCAAGTGCGCCAAGCAGGACCAACCCCCTACCCTGCTGTCCTGCCTCCTGCAACCACCGCGCGGTTTCCTGGTGGGACTCATCCGGTTGGGCGGCGGCGATCAGATCTTGGACCGGGCCGGAGCTATGCCCGTCTAGGGCCTTGGCGATGGCCCCCAGGTCTTCGAGCATCCCCGCCGGATGGCTGACATGCTGCCGGCTCGGGAAGGTCAAGGAGAGCGTGAGTGGATTGACCAGGGCCACCTGGGCCCCGGCCATGGCCGCCTTGCGGATGCGATGGGCCAACAAGGGCTGCTCTTGACGGATGTCCGTCCCGATCAGTAGCAGACCCTGCTGTTGCTCCAGCTCTGCGATGGGCACCCCGAGCCAGGGCAGCGGGGCATCGGCGGTATCGCCGCGAAAATCCTGCTGCCGCAGGCGGGTATCGATGTGGTTGCCACCCAGGCCACGGATGATCTTCTGGAGCAGGTACATCTCTTCGAGCGTAGCGGTCGGTGCAACCAAAGCGCCCAACTCGTTGTCACCGGCGGATTTGAGCCCTTCGGCGACCATGCCCAAGGCCTCCTGCCAATCGGCGGTCCGCCACTGCGCATCTCCTTTGACCATGGGCCTTTTGACCATGGGGTGGAGCAGGCGGTCATCGGCATCGAGGCCCTGATAGCTGAAACGGTCCCGGTCCGAGATCCAGGTCTCGTTCACCTCCTCATTGTCCTTGGGATGCACCCGCATGACCCGGTTGTCGCGGATGTGGAAATGGATGTTCGATCCCACCGCATCGTGGGGGGCGATACCCTCGGCCTGGGTCAGCTCCCAGGAGCGGGCATTGAAGCGGAAGGGCTTGGAGGTGAGGGCCCCCACCGGACAGAGGTCGATGACATTCCCCGAGAGCTCGTGGGAGATCGTGTGCGCCACATAGGTGCCGATGCGCATATCCTCGCCGCGGCCGGTGGCGCCCAGCTCGCGGACACCGGCGATCTCCGCCCCGAAACGCACGCAGCGGGTACAGTGGATACAGCGGGTCATATCGGTCGCGATCAGGGGACCTAAGTCCTCGTCCGCGACCACCCGCTTGCGCTCGCTGTACCGGGATACGTCCCCGCCATAGCCCATGGCTACGTCCTGCAGCTCGCACTCGCCGCCTTGGTCGCAGATCGGGCAGTCCAGCGGGTGGTTGATGAGCAGGAACTCCATGGTGCCCCGCTGGGCATCTATGGCCAGGGGTGATCGGGTCAGTACCCGCATACCCTCGGCGACAGGCGTGCCACAGGCATGGGCCGGCTTGGGGAAGGGTCGCCCACCCTGCTCTACCTCCACCAGACACATGCGGCAATTGGAAGCAACGGACAGCTTCTTGTGGTAGCAAAAACGCGGGATATGGATACCTTCACGGTCGGCGACCGTGATGATCATCTCGCCGGGGGTCGCCTCGCAAGCGCACCCGTCGATCTCGATGGTGATCTTGTCTGTCATTTTCTCTCTGGTCGCCCGACCCTGTTAGGCGATATAACCCCAGCTTTTGAATTGTGACTGTAGCTCTGGATCATCTTTTTAACAAAATTTCAAATCCTGCCTGTTCTAAAGTGATGATCAGTAGTAAATATTTCGAAAATTCCCATATCCGATAGCAATCAAGGCCGAAGTGTCAACAAAAATAGGCTTCATGATTTCTTGGGCAATCCGTATAAGTGGAGCATTGATTTTGATGCATTTCAATCTTGACATGAAACTGCCTTCTTGGGAAACGCTCTTAGCTCCAACAAAGTTCTTTATGATACTGTAAAGTTCATCCAAATATCTGTCATCAACATTGTCAATCTCTGCTTTAATAAGCTCTTTTGTAGTCATGGCAATGTTATATAATTAGTGGTCAAGGAACTCAGGATAATGATTATAACTATCTTCCGCATCCGAAGGCCTAACCATCGCAAACGATCTCTTCCGCAAGCTACCGACTTCTCTACCTTGCACCGCATTGCCAACTCTCAAACTTCTGGCGGTTAACGCCAAAATCAGCTGCCGACGAAGAAAGTCAGCTGCATTCTATTTTGTTAGGATTCAATGTTGATTATCTCATGAGATTGGATAGTTTTCAGTGCATTATGCAGTGCAGGTATTAACGGCTTAAGTGTAGGAAGTCGGTTATCAGATGCAACAAGCACAATTACTGAAATATCAAAATGATTCATATTCTGTTGGTATTCCAGGTTTTGGTCAGCCGTGATTAAAACATCAAACTCTATTTTCTGCAACGCTGAGTAGTTCACCGTTTCTCATGCTTGACCATCCTTTTTCTTGAACCATGTAAGTTGTATGATCAAGTAATTCTCTCTTCAATTTCTTTGGCAAACATTCATCAATGAGAATATTCATAAACCTTTTCCAAAAGTGTCTCTTTTGCTGCTTCCAATGCTTGTATGGCTTGTTCTCTTTTTACTGATGGGAAATCATCCAAAAACTCATTTAAACTATCTCCAGCTTCTAAATAGTCAATAAGATTTTTGACTGGTACACGAGTATTTTTAAAAACTGGTGTGCCACTTAAAACATCTCTGGAGCATGTAATGATACCATCTATTGCGGTGGTTTTCATTATCCCAAATTTTAGCATGATATTTTCCTCATATTTGCATCTGGATCCATCACGGTAGGACGGCCAGTTACCCGGCCGCCCCCGTACAGATCCCCGCATGCGGAACTACCGCGCGGGGCTCCTCAAAGTCACTCACTTCGCACATGGCGCGTCATCGTTCGTAGTGTTCAGAAGGCGTGGCATAGGCGTGGGCTCTGGAGTTTGAAGACTTTTATCAGTTCCGCAAATCCTTCCCAATTATAGCTACGCCGTTGACTACGGCGGTTTAGCGCTTTGATAAGAATCCGCTTGGCATGATGATAGAAGTCTTGCAAGCTTTTATCGTTCCCCCGGATACCGTAGTAGTTGTAATACCCGCGCAGCTTGGAATTGAGCCTGGCAAATATTACCCGCTTAGGTAACCGGCAGCTCTCACGGCACCATTCCTGGAAGTTCGCCAGCGCTGCGCGGTATTTCTTACGGTCCGTGCGACGTTTGAGCACTGGCTTGTGCCAGCGGCCACGTTCCTAGCGAAACTCAAAACCCAAGAATGAAAAGGCACCACTCGCTTTCCAGTTTTGCGGACTGAACCGCATCCAGTTCGTTTTCTCTGCTGCAACTTCTAATCCAAACTTGCCTAACCTGTCTGCGAGCACACCGTAGAATCGCTCGGCATCGGCCTCAAGCTCGTATGCGCATACCAAGTCGTCCGCATACCGGCATCGGTACGCCGCCTCTCGGCAGTGCGCCTTGACGGTCTCTTCGAACCACACATCTAACGCATCGTGAAGATAGATATTGGCGTGTATCGGTGACACGATCCCGCCTTGCGGTGAGCCTCTTTCCGGGTACTTCACCGCTCCATCCGGCTCCAGTATGCCTGCCTTCAACCACTTGCGTATCCGCTTTATAAAGGGCTCGTCGTCTATCCTTAGCTCCAACATCTCGACCAGCTTTTCATGTTCAAGATGATCGAAAAAGCCTCGGATGTCTGCCTCTACTACGTAGTGGTAGTTACCACTTCTCAGCGCTACGCTCAGGTCTCTCACCGCTTCTAAGGCACCGACTCCAGGTCGGTAGCTGACAGGTAGCCATAGCTGCGGTCCAGAAAATCCTGTTCGTAGATCGCTTCCAGTCGCTTCGATACCCCGATTTGTAACAGCTTGTCCGCAATGGCCGGTATACCCAAGGGTCTCAACTTCCCGTTGTGTTTGGGTCGGTATCTCCTGAGCACCAGCTTGGTATGGTACCTTCCCGCTTTGACTGCTGTGACCAGGGCGACTACATTCGCCCACAGGCTCTTCTTATAGCTGCCTGCATCCTGCCGGTCTACACCGCTCGCTGCACGCTTGTTGATAAAACGCCAACACCACAGAAGATAACCCTCTCCCTCGGGAATCTCACCATGCCGTTTCATTCGGTCGATGTTTGTTTTCTCTGTTCTCTGCCTGGTTTCCCGGCAGTGCCACACGATCTCAACCATCGTCTCGACTACCGATTCCTCTGTGTTGGCTTCCAGTCCGTTAACACTGTCGCCGTCTGCTTTGTTGCCTTTCACGAGGCTGAAATCGCTCCAGGGTGGTGCAGTCGCCCTTCTGGCCTACAAGATTCTCTGTGTACGCTTCACCTCTGTTGTTCACGCTCGCTCCAGTGTCCCTACCAAGGCGTCGCTTTCCGCCAGCGGCGCAACATGCGATACGGGTGGGGGGTTAACCCTTTCCCGACCGGGACTTTCACCCGGCAAGAAGCGCCAAGCTTCGCTTGGCGCACTAACGGCAAGCTCAGCGGTGCGAGTTTACGAGCATCCGCTGGAGCCTGTTTTTAGCTGTCGTTTGCCCTAATTTCATGCAAAGTGCCGATACATCCCGCGCCGATGAAGACACCACACAAACTCGACTTCAGATGCGCCAACCGCCAAGCCGATCCTATACTCGCCAACGCGGATGCGGTAAAGGCTATCGGTTCCACCGAGCTTTTTTACCCTGTTGACCTCTCTTAAACTGGCCGCCTCTTCTACTTCTTCTACGGCTTGCTCGACTTGTGCCAGAATGTTTGGATCTTTAGATTTTCTTCAGATCTTGTGCAAAACTCTTTCGAAATATGATCTTCACCCCTGACCCTCAAGAATTTCGAAAATCGCCTCTCTGGAGACTTTTTCCGTTTGTTGACCTTCTCGGATAGTCTCGGCTAGCGTCATATCTCCCAGCACTTCAACAAACACATCATGCAATAGTTCACGCTGCTCCTGGAGCATCTCAGTAAGGGCTTCTTTGAACAGTTTTTTTAAGGCGTCTCCGCTTAACTCAGTGTGTGCCATGCCGATTTCGCCTCAGTCAGTTAATAAGTATCCGATGGTAACCTGCAACAACAAACGATTGAATGACGACAGCTAATGCCTCGCACCACCGGCAGCAAAAAGCAGAAAACGACTCATCAATTGAGCCTGACCCCTTTTCCGCCCCAGCCGCCACGGAACGAGGTCGGCTGGAGGCCCGGGTTAGCTTTCTATTTTGTACACTTTTCTACGGTGTCCAATATGGACAATCAAAATCACTAATTCATTGTCGGTAATTTCGTAAATCACCCGATAATCCCCTACTCTAATTCGCCAAGCATCTCGACCAATGAGCTTTTTGCATCCGCTTGGCCTTGGTTCGTTCGATAGATTTCTTATCGACCCGATAATTTTTGCTTGATATGGCTGCGATATCTTTGCCAATGATTTTTGAGCATTTTGCTTGATTCTTATGGTATAACTCACTTAACCATACCACTCTCAATTTCCTTGACTGCTTGTTCAAACGGAATAGTTTCGTTGGCTTTGGTTTTGGCTTCATCGTAAGCTCTAATATCATCTAACTCTTCCATCTCTTCGATTATGTTCTCCCATTCCGAATATGGGAGTATTACTGCTCTCCTATTTAAATCCTCGTCAACAATATAATCTGGATGGAGTTCTATCATTAGTATCTCCGATATTTAAATCGCCTCACTTGCATCTATCAAAAGCTAACAGCATGCCTAGCCTCTCCAGTACCGCGCTTCCCAATGACCTGAGCTAAGCTCCTGAGCCCAATGTGCGATATTGGGTCGGGTTAAGCCAGTTGTTGGCCGACAGTTTTCTTGTTTTACGATGAACTTTCCAGTAGCCACCCTTATAGTTCTTTAATCTCCTCGATTGAAAGCCCTGATGTTTCAGCAATGATCGTTATACTGATCTCTTTTTGCTTCATTGCCTTTGCTATTTCAATGGCTTTTTTCTCTTCCCCTTCTCTTAACCCTTCTTCCCTGTATCTCTCCTTGAGTTTATAAGGCAAAATCCATCGTTCGCTTACCTGAAGTTTCTTGAAGATCCCCGAATCGACAAAACTATGATAGGTTTCGTCGCTGACGATGAGATGATCGATCACTTCGACCTTAAGAAATTTGCCTGCCTGAATAAAATGATCGGTGAGATCCTGATCTTCGTATGATGGCGTCACATCCCCGCCGGGATGATTATGGACCATAATAACCTGAACGGCCAGCTTGTAAATTGCCATGCGGAAGGCTTCTCTGGGGTTGATGCTCGCCATGTTGGTAGAACTCAGAGCGACCAACTCGATATAAAGTATTTTGTTCGCTTGATTCAAACCCACCATCCAGAAGTGTTCCTGACCTTGACCGATTTTGTTTTCTCTACGGAGAATCTGGCGCATGATCAGATAAATGTCTTCCGCACCATTTACGGCGACTTTTTGTTGCTTGCTTAGTTTGACTTCCATTGCGGGGCCTTTTGTAGAGGGGCTAACGCCAAAAGCAGCTGCCAACGAAATATTCGCATCTGGACCCTAACGGCTTGGCCTAGGCACCCAATGCCGCGTGGCACTGAGCTTGAAAGCTGCTGAGGAGCCGGATTGCGGCATTGGGTCGCTTGCAGCCGAATGTCAGGCGAATGATCCATGTTAGGCAAAACGCCCATCTGAATGCATAATCAATCAAACCAGTTTTCTACGGTCAATCCTTCAAACCCGTTAAAATCATCAATATTACGAGTGACTAAAATCAGATCATTCACTTTAGCAATAGCGGCAATTTGCCCATCGGTAAAAGGCGGGGGTTTGCCTTGCGCTGTCAAACGAGCGCGTTCTTGGGAATGCCACAACGCGGCAGCAATATCATAGGAAAAAATAGGCAAGCCGGCTAATATAACTTGGTCGAGGTAATTCTGAAGATCGGTACGGCGTTTAGCCTCAAAAGGTAAACGCAAACAACCAAATAGAAGTTCATGCACAACCACACTGGCAGTCGATAGTTCAGATTTATGGCGATTCGTATGCTCAAGAACTGATAATGAAGGTTGGGGTTTAATCGCTTCCGAAAGAATGTTGGTGTCCAGCAAATAACGTAAAGTCATAATACTATTGTTCTGCCAGAGTCTTCGTCGCGTACATTAGAAAAAATTTCATCTATATCGCCTAGCTCCGATAAATTGACTGAACCGCGAAAATGTTGTAATCGTTCCCAAAAATCAAATTTTGATTGCGTGGTTTTTTCTAAATTTTTAGTTTTCTGAGTTTGTAATAATGAACGTAATGCGTATTCAAGCAACATACGATTATCTACCATACCTGTCATATGTACGGCTTGATGAAAGAGTTGATCATCTATTACTGTATGGATATTCATAATTGATAGCCTCCCAAATGACTTAATATAAGGCGGGAAAAGCGCAAAGAAATACATGATAAAGGAACCATTTTAGAACATTTTTAGCCGCTACCACTTTTATTCAAACAGCCTCTCAAGAATATCGATATCAGTGGTTTTATTCGGGAGAATATTCATCTGTCCGGTAGGTGAAAGGCAATGCCATTAAGTTAAGCGTCACCGGCGCCGTTTGTGATTGGTTGATCCCTGTTTTCGTTCGCCCTCTCCCCA
>NZ_FLUY01001862.1 GCF_900092655.1 Candidatus Thiosymbion oneisti | reverse complement strand
GCTTGCCAGAGGCGGTCTTCAAGCTGAGGAAGCGACGGTCCATCAAAGCGAAGCAGGCGCGGCGGTCCCGATGTTACACCCGGTATGATCGGATCATGCGGCCAGACGTGCTGGCGGCGGCGTG
>NZ_FLUY01001863.1 GCF_900092655.1 Candidatus Thiosymbion oneisti | reverse complement strand
CTGAAAGACGGCGGTCCCAGCGTCCCCGGAACCGCCGACACTTTGTCGGCCCCTGGGACCGCCGACATTCTGTCGGCCTCTGGGATCGCCGACATTTTCTCGTTCCCATGCGCTGCGTGG
>NZ_FLUY01001865.1 GCF_900092655.1 Candidatus Thiosymbion oneisti | reverse complement strand
GGAAACATTATCCTGGAATGATTTAGGACTTTCAGTCCAGGGGGCAACCTATGCACTTTAGTGCATAGTGGTTGAGTG
>NZ_FLUY01001869.1 GCF_900092655.1 Candidatus Thiosymbion oneisti | reverse complement strand
GAAACGCAACCCGTCAAACCCTGTCCCGACGCAGGAGGGATCTTTCCCCCCAAACCGCGCCGAATCATTCAGGATTGCTTTTAACCAGACAGCTTCTAAATGGTCGCAACACCCGAGCGGTCCGCACAGCGGACCCTACAGTCAATCATTAGTGTAGGGTCCGCTGTGCGGACCTTTCTAAATGTCAACACGACCTAAAACACTACTTCACAGGAGATCCTTCCGTAATCCGAATGGCCATCACTGACGCTTTCCACTCGCTGCGTGCATCGGTCCTCGAGCGGCGTTCATCGCTCGACGGTTTTCTCGAACATGGGCGCGCGCTTCTCCTTTCCTGTCTACCGAACAAGCTGCGGCGTCTTCTGGCGCGTCGGGAACAGCGCCTGATCGTCGTGCCGATGGGCACGCAGGCGCAGGTGTTCGAGTCCCAGGATGGCGAAGAAGTGGCAGTGGGTGAGCTGAAGCTGAATCCGCAGGCTCCCGGCTCCTCGCTGGCGATGCTCGACGCTCCGCGGGGTGAGTCGGAGATGGGTTTGCAGACCCTCGGTTCCTTGCCGGCAGTGCTCGACGCCACGAAGGGTAGGCGTCGCAGGACGCTTGTTCGGCTCCCGGAAGGCCGGGTCCTGAGGCGCCGGGTCATGTTCCCCGCCCAGGTACGGGACAATCTGGTGCGGGTCCTGGAGTATGAGATGGATCGCCTTTCGCCGTTTCGGTCCGAGCAGGTCTATTTCGATTTTCGCACCCTGGAAGGCCCGGCGCCGGGCGGCAGGGTAAACATCGAGTTGGCTATCTGCCTGCGCGGTCAGGTGCAGGATTGGTTACAGCATTTGCATGACCGGAGGGCACCGGTGGAGCGGATAAGCTGGGAAGGCGCATGGCCGCAAGCAAACCTGTTGCCGGTCCGGGAACGCCCTCGGCGCAGCATATGGCCCTTGAGCATGAACACGCTGCTCCTGTTGCTGGTGTTATTGTTGGGCGTGGCGGTCTTGGGGACCCCCATCTGGCAGCTGCAGCGGACCCAGGACGAGCGCATGGAGCAGTTGGCGGACCTCAAGGTGCGGACCGAACAGGTACACGCGGCACGCACCGATCTCGAACGGGGTCGGCAGGGGAGTGTGGCGGTCTTGCAGCGCAAGCGGGAGCTGCCGCGGATAATCGACCTGATGCTAGAGCTCACGGACCGCCTCCCGGACCATACCTGGGTACAGAATCTGGACTACCAGGATGGGGAGATACAGATTCGCGGTGAGTCGGAACAGGCCACGGCCCTGATCAACCTGCTCGATCAGGCCCCCGGCATCACCGGGGTTAGGTTCCGCTCGCCCGTCGTTCAGGTAAAGAACAGCAATTGGGAACGCTTCCACATTTCCATGCAGTACGGGCGCCCGCAGGACTCATGAGCGAACGCACCGATCACAAGGGGATCTGCGTCCTCGCCTGGCTGGGGGTGTTGGCTATTCCCGTCGGGCTCGTCTTCGCAATCGGTTGGCCTTGGTTGGAGCGAGTGAAGGCATTGGAGCGGGAGATCGCGTCCCTTGACGAACGGATAGTCCGCCATCAGGGGTTGCTGCGGACACTGCCCGGGTTGCAGGCCGAGCTCAAGCAGGTGAGCGACAACAAAGATGTGAAGAATTTTTACTTCGATGCCAAGACCTCAGCGCTGGCCGGTGCCGAGCTGCAGCGTCAGGTGAAGAAGATGGTTACCTCCGCCGGTGGCCAAGTCATGAGCACACAACGCTTGCCGTCCCCTAAGGACGAGCAGCCACCCAGGGTGCGTGTGCGCACCCAGATTCAAGGCATGACCGACGCTCTCCTGGATGTGCTCTACCAGATCGAGCAGGCACGTCCGTTTCTCTTTGTGGAAAAGCTTTCCGTGCGTGCCCCCCCGAGGCAGCGTCGCCCGCAGCGCCGAGGCACCCGGCAGGGACTGCTTACCGTGCGCCTGGATGTCTTCGGATATACCTTGGGGGTGACACCTTGAAGACCTGGGTTGGCCTGCTCGCCCTTGCCTTGGCGCTGGTGCTGGTGTGGCAGTGGCACGACTGGCCCCCTGCGGCACCTGGACTCAGCGGAGCACCACCAGCGTCCCCCACTACTCAGGTGCCCTCACAGACGGCTGAGAATCCGCTCGATCGGTTGTCCCTACTCGAGGACAAAGAGAAGTACGCGCCTATCGCGGAACGGCCCTTGTTCCTGGTAGACCGCCGCCCGCCCGCGGGGGCGCCGAATAAAGAGGATAAGGTGAAACTAGAGCCGCCCTCGAATCTCGCGCGCCTCAACCTGAGTACCATCCTGATTACACCGTCGGAGTCATTCGCCTTGGTTTGGGACCCGGCGCAGAAGGCGTCGGTCCGGTTGCGACTCGGCGACGAGCTGGCAGGTTGGTCCGTCCGGGAGATCCTCCCGGATCGTGTGCAGTTGGAGCGACAAGGGGAACGGAATACGTTAGTATTGCGGGATTACAAGAACCTGCCTCCCCCCAAGAGAAGGCCGACAAAACCCAAGCGGACGCCACCACGGCCGCCAACCGCGAATAAAGGCGCGTCGCAGGCGCGCAGCCCGAAAAGCCGAATCGGAAACCGTCCGCCGGGAACCGCTAAGACGCCCCCCAACCGCCCGCCCGTTCGGTAAGTCCGTAAGCGGAGGCAGGGTAAGACAATCTTTATTATTGCTTTGAGTGCTTAAGTCAAGGGGTAGTGGCTTGCGGCGATCGCTGATCTGTGTCCTCGGTGTCCTTCTCGTCATGCTGAGCGCGTGCGAGCGCTCCCATTGGGATCCTACGGTCAAGGTCGGCGACCCCAAAGGGCACATCATCGGCAAGCAGGGCCCGCTCCGCGGGAGGGACACCAGGACCTACCCCGGCGGAGAACGCGGGGTGGATCTAGGGTCCGGCACCACCGCTCCGACCCCGAAGGATTCCATCGAATCGGGCACCGGGACCTTTGTGCGCAAGATCGCGCCGCCCGCGGCGGATACCACCCCCGGTGATGTCACGCTGAACTTCGACGGCACCGATATCCGGGAGGTGGTCAAGGTCATCCTCGGCGATCTATTGCAGGTGAATTATGTGCTGGACCCGAACGTGCAGGGGGCGGCTTCTCTACAGACCGGGCGTCCCCTGCAACGCAAGCACCTGATTCCCACCCTCGAGACCCTGTTACGGATGAACAATGCCGCCCTCGTCAACCGGGGCGGCACTTACGAGGTCGTACCCCTGACCGCCGTCCAAGGGCGGGTGATCCCGCAACTGGGCGAGTCCTCCCAAGCGTTGCCGGTGGGCTACAGCGTCCAAATCGTGCCCCTGCACTACATCGGGGCCGAGGAGATGAGCAGGATCCTCCAGCCCCTGGCCCCGGAGGGCAGCATCATCCGCATCGACAACCTACGCAACCTGCTGGTCCTGGCGGGGACCAGTCCGGAGATCGGCAACCTCTTGGATACCATCCAGGTCTTCGACGTGGACTGGATGTCCGGTCTTTCGGTCGGCTTTTTCACCCTCGACTATGCCACAGCCGGGGATGTGGTCACCCAGCTCAACAACCTCCTCGCCGATGAGAGCGGGAATCCCTTCAAGGGACTCTTCCATTTCGTACCCGTGGATAGCGCCAACAGTATTCTGGTGGTCTCGCCCCAGGAGCAGTACCTCAAGCAGGCCCAGAACTGGATCGAACGCCTCGACCTAGCCGAGGCGGCGGGGGGCGGTGAGGAGCGTCTGTTCGTCTACCGGGTCAAGCACGGCGACGCGGAGGAGCTGGCCGACATCCTGACCAAGTTGTTCGCTTCCGACCATAAGGACGGTCGCTCCGTCGGCGGCGTCGCCCCGGGTCTGCGCCGGACCTCCATCGCATCCGATAAGGGTAAGGACGATAAGGGTAAAAAGGGGGAGAGCGGCACCCAACGCCGGGCCAGTCCTAAGCGCACCGTCGCCGGCAACATTGAGCTCTCTTCCAAAGTCAGCATCGTCGCCGACAGCGTCAACAACTCGTTGCTGATCAGATCCAACCCGCGCGACTACAAGAAGATCGTCGACGCCCTCAAGCAGCTCGACCTGGTGCCCCTACAGGTCTTAGTCGAGGCCACCATCCTCGAGATTACCTTGTCCGGAAACCTGAAGTACGGGGTCCAATGGCAGTTTCGCGGCAGTCCGGGAGGCGGCTACAGTTTCGATTTCTCGCTCGATGGCCAGCATGATAACCAAAGCCAGTCGGGCATCGGCCCATCCTTTCCCGGCTTCAACTGGACCACGGTCCTGCGACCGGAAACCATTCGTTCGACCCTGAACGCGCTAGCCGGCGAAGGCCTGGTCAATGTGCTCTCCTCGCCGTCGGTGATGGTCCTGGACAACCAGACCGCCGAGATCCAGGTCGGAAAGGAGGTCCCCGTGGCGACCTCCCAACAGCAGGGCACCTCCCAGACGGATCGGATCATCAACCAGATCCAGTACCGCAGCACGGGCGTTCAGCTTTCGGTCACGCCACGGGTGACACCGGGCGGTCTGGTGCAGATGGAGATCAAGCAGGAAGTCAGCACCGTCGCCCAAACCGACAGCTCGGCCCTCGACTCCCCGACCTTCCAGACCCGCAAGATCACCAGCAACGTGGCGGTGCGCTCGAATCAGGCCGTCGTGCTCGGCGGACTCATCGAGGATAAGCGCGAGGAGAGCAATCAGGGCGTCCCCGGTCTCTACAACCTCCCGATCATCGGTCCCTTGTTCGGCGAACGCTCCAGAAAGGCGGATCGCACCGAGCTCGTGGTGGTGTTGACGCCGCGGGTGATCGCCAGCGATGCGGACCTCAAAGCGATCACCGATGACTTCCGCAGCCGGCTCAAGGGATTGGAGTATCGATTCTGAGAGCGAAGTTTCTCGTTACATCGGGAGCTATTCTTTCCCGGTCCCTTGACGACCGCGCCGCGGGAGGCGGAGGCGAATGCTGTCTGCGCCGTCCTCGCGGCTCATGGCGCTCAGGATAGCGTCCGGGGGTACCGACAACCGCTGGTTCGTAGTGCCGGACGAGTAGCTGAAGCTGCGCATGGATCCGCGGCCATCGTCAAGGCTGTCTTTCCGGGTCTGCTGAACGGAGTGCGTTCGGCTGAGGAGGATCCAGTGTCCTTGAGTACGGACCTGGACCGCTTCGGGCCCCATCCCCTCGAGCGCGATGGTGAGCATGTAGGCATCATCCGATGTGGCGCGGGAGATCCGGAATCCCGCTGGCCTTCCGAAGTCCCGCCCGCCGGAACCGGGGTATTCCCAGGGGGGATAGAATCGTGACCCGTAACCGGGGTCGGCGGGTGTAGGAGATAAGGCATTCTGGGGGGTATCCCTGTAAGGGGCGGATGCCTCAGGTCCGTAGCGGGGGGGCCATCCACCGGCATATCCGCCGCTTCGATCGATCGGTGGCGGACGACCGGGTCCATAGCTCCCAGCCCCAGCCCCTGTGGGCGGTTCCGGATATCCGCCCCGGTAGCCGGGACCATAAGGGCCATAGCCGTAGGATGTCCAGGCCATGACCGAGGGGGCCAAGCCGATACCCAGCGCTGCAATCAGAAGCCAAGTTGGCCGGATGTTTCTCCACATCGAAGCGCACCTCGCTTTTTACACTGAAGGACTCCTCTGCGACGGATAACTACCCGTCACCCCGGAACGGAAAGAACCCGCCAAGTGGCGGGCCGTTTCGCGTTCGATGGGCCGGATCAGTCGCCTTAGGTTCCCACCTTCCCCATCACACTGAAGCTCTTGACGAAGGGACCGGCCATGCGGGGATCCTTTATCATGCTCTTGTAGTCACCGACCTTGAACTTGAGCTTGCCGGTGGTATAGGCCATGCCCAGGCCCCCCATCCCGACCCCCTTCTCGATCCACTTGTCCCAGTTTTCCTTCTCGGCGCGCAAGTCCCAATTCATCTCACCGCCGCTCCAGCCACCGGCGCTTGTGCACTCGCCTTTCTCCACCTTCAGGAAACCGCGAGGATCGTCTTCGTCTTTGAAGCCGTAGCAGATGACGGAGTCGAAGCCGATATCGGCGAGCTTGTCCTTGATTTCGGGCTCAGCGTTCCAGGCGTCCTTAAATTTCTTCATCCACTCATCGGAAAAAAGTTCAGCCATTGTCGTTGGTCCTCCAAGAGATCTTCTAGGATGGCCGCCGCTCAAGGCGAGGCGCGGCGGCGAGTAGGCGATTCAGATTCTGATGGCGGGTCCTCGCCTCAGGTACTCGATTCTAACACGATCACCCATACTCCAACCTGATGTCCGCCGGTGCCAAGCGTTCCGCTTCCTGTTCCAGCTCCAAGCGGGTCTGCGGGTGATGGGACAGCCAGCCCTCGGGAAAGGTGAGCCTGAGTCGTTCGCCGTCCGGATTGAGCATGGGGCAAGGCTTGGTGGTTGGGGAACGTCCGCGGTGCAGCAAGACCGCCAGGCGGAGGATGATGCACAGGTGGCGTGAGCTGTCACGCACCGGCATGGGCAGCGCGAGAAATTCCTGACTCGGGAATTTGCGGCGATGGCCGAGCACCAGGACCGCCAGGACATTTTGTTCCTGCCGGGTAAAGCCGGACAGGTCCGCATTGCGCAGCAGGTAAGCGCCATGTCTTTGGTATTGGCTATGGCCGATCATGAGTCCGACCTCGTGCAAACGGGCCGCCCAGCCCAACATGCTCAGATGATCGGGGCTCGTGAGTCCCCAGGGTTGGGCGACCTGACCGTAGAACGCGATCGCGGTGGTCTTGATGCGGTCGGCGTGCTCCTCGTCCACGCCGAACCGTTGGCACAGGTTGCTCACGGTGCGTTGGCGCACGTCCTCATGTCGAATCCGCCCCATCATCTCGTAGATGAGGCCCTCGCGCAGGGCCTCCTGCGAGATTTGCATGTGCTCGATACCCAGGGTCGTGAACACAGCGCGCAGCACGGCCACACCGCCGGCGAACACCGGCTTGCGCTGTTCGGACAGGCCATCGAGATCGATAGCGCCGGATTTGCCGAATCCGATCAGGGCGTCCCGTAACCGGTCCAGGGACCCCGCGGAGATGCCGTCCATAGACCAGCCCTGGGCCTCCACCACCCTGGCGATCGCCCTGATGGTGCCGGAGCTGCCTACCGCCTGTTTCCAGTCGGCACGGCGGAAGCGTTCCCGCACCGGGCGGATTTCCAGCGCCCCCGCGAGCTCGGCCTGATCCATCTGTTTGGCGGATAGCCGGCCGTCGGGAAACCGTTCCCGCGACATGCTCACACACCCCATTTGCAGGCTCTCGCGCAACCGTGGGGTAACGCCTTCCCCGACGATCAGCTCGGTGCTGCCGCCGCCGATATCCACCACCAGCCGCCGCTCATCACCGGCGGCCAGACCATTGGCTACGCCCAGGTAGATCAGCCGTGCCTCCTCGCGCCCGGCGATCACGTCGATCGCATGCCCTAGTGCCTGCTCCGC
Organism: Candidatus Thiosymbion oneisti; assembly: GCF_900092655.1. Taxonomy (GTDB): domain Bacteria; phylum Pseudomonadota; class Gammaproteobacteria; order Chromatiales; family Chromatiaceae; genus Thiosymbion; species Thiosymbion oneisti. The sequence continues at coordinate 7,255 of NZ_FLUY01001869.1, read as the reverse complement.
CCGTTCAAGAAAGCCGAACGCAGGATCTACCTGGCGCAGGGTGTTGGTGCCCACGGCGCGAACGCTGTCCGGCGGCATTCCCCGCAGGCGCTGGCCGAAACGTTCCAAACAGGTAAAGGCCCGATCGACCACCGCGGGCAACAGTTGTTTGTCGTCCGTGAGCCCCTCGCCCAAGCGCACCATCTCCTTGAGGCGGTCGATGACCTGGAGGTCGCCGTCGGCGATGCGGGCGACGATCATGTGAAAACTGTTGGAGCCCAGATCGACGGCCGCCACCGGGTCCGGTGGAGATGCTTCCGTACTGGGGGGGGACCACGAAGCCATAAACTGTTCCCGCTTCAGAAGGTCCCGGCATAGTACCAAAATCGGCCCTCATCCATCGCCTTTGCCACAGGGTTCCCAGGGCTACCGAATGATAATTATGCTGAAACATAACCTTGGGTAATGGTTCAGAGCCCCCCCTGTGGTTGCTATCCTTGTCCGTGGACTGAAATGCCCTACAGGGCCTTTCCGATCAGAATTACAAGGAGTACACTTTTGCCCGTGTATCCCATTGATAAATTTGAATGAATTCACAGATCAGTGTGGGAGCTCCTCTTGCAATATCCTGAATCCGTGAGGTAAAAGTTAGAATTAAATATAACCCTATGATTTTACTGGATATATAGAGATTGGCAGTTTCACCTAGGGGGTGAAGTGACCAATTTCTAAATCTTGAGTGAAATCACTATGGTTAGTTCCAATCTCGGATTTTACCTCACGGATTCAGGAATATGACAAACAAAAATTCTTTCCACAAGACAGCTCCTCACTGCGGGGTAGTGTTATAACTCTGTTGTTTACGAGCACATAAGGTATTGATTAACATCGCTATTTGAACCCTGAGAAACAAAGTTAGAACACTACCCACTGCGGTATCGAAAAATTTCCGAGAAGCACTTCCTGATGTCTCTTTCTCAATAGAGGAGTTATGGCTATGACCCATCATCACGTCCACCACGGTAGCACAGGGGCCGATGCCGGCACACCACACGGAAACACCGTCCACGGGGGTTCCCATGCCCTGACGGCGGTTATGAAACGGGCCCCTCGATCCTGGGGAGTAATCTTGGGATTTCTGCTTGCAATCGCCAATCCAACCCCCAGCCTGGCCGATAACCAAGGGGACCTGATCGTGACGGGAGAGGGTACCGGAAGTGGTACAGTTACAGGTGATACAGTTGCAACAGATGGTACAGTTACAGAGGGGGTCATCGACTGCACGATCACGGAAGGTGTCTCCGACGCCTCCGGTACAACTTGCAAGTTGATCGACGTCACCAAAGTTGTGAGGCTGACTGCCAAGGAGGCACCGGGTAGTACGTTCACCGGCTGGAAGGATGAGGAGTGTGGCCCGCCAGGAGCAAAGGATGCTATGCAGAATCCGTGTGAGCTGCTTAGGGGTGTGTTTGATTTTGGAGATGTCACGGCTGTTGCCTCGTTCAAGTTGGAAACAACAACAACGACAGCGCATAGGTTGACGGTACAAGGCAGCGGAAGCGGAGATGGTAGGGTCTCAGGGAACGGGATCAGCTGTGCGATCAAAGCAGGTGTCGCCTCCGCCTCCGATACCTGCAGGATGAGCTTCGATGAGGGGACTTCCGTGTCGCTGACTGCCGAGGCAGACTCGGGTCATAAATTCACTGGTTGGACGGGTGGTGCTTGTAACCGTATGACGAATCCGTTGTGCGAGTTCACCATTGATAGTACGAAGACCGTCACTGCCAGGTTTAGTGTTGCGTGCCCGGCTGTCAACGACATCGAATGTGATGAGACGGCCAAGGATTGGACGCATAAATTCTACAGAAGCTATTACGGTCGCTGTGCCGAGTGCGGGGGATTCAAGTACTGGTGCAAAAAGATCGAGGAGGCGATAAGCCAGGTTCCGGAGGGGAGGGAATCGGATCTCACGCGGATCGTTACGGCCTTCGTGACCTCCCAGGAATTCACCGATAAGTACGGCGATATGAGCGACGAGGAGTTGATCAAAGCTCTCTATCGCCAAATGTTCAGTCGCGACGCGGAGCCGGGTGGACTGAACTTTTACCGTGGACGCATGGAGACCTACCGTCAGGAATGGCGCGACGCCCATGGCGGAGATGAGAAGGGGGCGACCGAATATGCCTGGTCTCGGATTGTCCTCGACATCCTGAACGGTATCCAAGGAGACGATCTAGACGTACTGGACGTCAAGATAAGCGCCTGTGTGCAGGATTGAAGCCGGAGCCGGAGTATCCGGGCCTTCCGGAACCCTCCCTTCCGGTGAGGTCTGCCTCCGGTGGAGGGTGTCGCAACAGCCCGTAGGATGTGGTGAGCGCCTACCCGCCCCAAGGACGGGGCGGGTAGGCCGCGAACCGCATCCTTGGAGCGTGCCGTGACTGCCCTGGTGTGGGACAGGCCGCCATCCATCGATGCGGTTCGGCCATCCCTGGCCTCACCGCATCCTACGCGAGCTGGCGACTGCATCTCGCCCATCTCTTATCCCTCCCGTGCTTTCTGTGCCTCGCCGGTGATGGCGATGCCGGCGGCGCGGAACTCCTGGTGGATGCTTTGATGCAGCCTGCTGATGACCGCGAGCCGATGCTCCGGAGAGTCCAGATAGCAGCGCAGGACCAGGGTGAGGGCGTTGCCTCCGAAGCCCTCGAAGGTGATGAGCGGCTTTGGGTCCATGAGGATCTGTTCGTTCTCCTCGACGACCGCTCGTAAGCGATCCAAGGCTTGTGGGATATCGGCTGCATAATTCACCCCCACTGTGATGACGATGCGGTTCATCCGATCGGACAGGGTCCAGTTGGTCAGGTGCCCGGTGATCAACGCCTTGTTGGGAACCAACAATTCTTGTTGGTCCCAACTGCGCACGATGGTGGCGCGGATCCGGATCTGGGAGACGACGCCGGTGGTGTTCCCGATGGTGACGATATCACCCACCCGGACCGGCCGCTCGAACAGGATGATGAGCCCGCTGATAAAGTTGGCCACGATCTCCTGGAGGCCGAAACCGATGCCCACGCCGAGGGCGGCCACGAGCCACTGTATCTGGGACCAGGAGAGCCCGAAGGTACTGAAGATGATAGAGGCGGCGGCGATGACGATGATATAGCCGGTGAGGGTCTTGACCGTGTAGCGGATACCCGCGGAAATGGCGATGCGCTGCAGCAGGGCGATCTCCAGGAAGGCGGGCAGGTTCCTGACCGCCACCGCGGCGGTGATGGTGATGAGCAAGGTCAAACCGAGGTCGGCCAAGGTCACGGGGATCACGTGCTCCTGGCCGTCCAGGGTCCCGGTGTAGGTCCACAGCGAGATGTCTTCGAAGACCGCGAGGGCCGGTAGGACATCGGAGTAGATCCCCCACAGACCGACCACGGCGGCCACCAACACCAGGCTGTTGACCAGGGTTTGGGTCCGGGTGTCCAGGACCGCCAGATTCACCTCGGGCTCCGCGACCGGCGGGACCGGGCCCAGGTGCGGCGGATCGCCCTGGCGGGCCGTTTTGCCCGGTGCCGCGGGCCGCTCGCCGGCCGCGCTTAGGGTCAACCGCTGCCGACTCAAGGTTAGCCAGCGCACGCTGAGTTGTTGGATCACCGTAAGTCCGAGAATGAGCCAGAGCTCGGCCACCAGGGAACGCATGAGGGTGCCGGCCGTATGGACATAGCCAAGCAGAGTGAGTACCGCAAGGACCGGCGGCATGGCTACGATCAGCGGGTACCACAGCGGGCTCAAGCGGCTGATACAGCCCTTGGGATTGGCCGCGAGATAGGCACTCAGGACACCCCGTTTCGGGTGGCTCAGGAACATGATGAAAAGCGCGGTCCCCACCATGACGACGAGCAGGGCGATCTGTTCCAGGCTGTCAGAATAGGTCGCGTGCCAATAGCTATGCGTGGTGTGGACCACGAAGCCGACCGGAACCAGGAACCAGATCACCCAGTCGAAGTGACGCCTGATGGTCCGCAGGGCCCGGCGCGACCAGCCAAAGTGCCGATCCGCTACGCCACCCGGGATGCACAGTAGGCGGAAGGCCCGCAGCGAAAACAGGGCGAATGCTACCTCCAAGGCGCCGTGACCGATGGCCTTGGTGAACGGCGTCGCCTCCAACGAGGCATCGAGTCGCCAGCCCAGGAGGACCAGCAGGAGCGGCCACGGGGCGGCGAGCAGGAGGGTCGAGCCAAGCGCCTTGAGGGTCAATCTGGTCCGGTCGGTACTTACCCAGCGGAGGGGGTGGGCAGTGGCCAGGATGGCGGCGCGGATAGCCCGCGTTCGCCACCGCAGCAACAGCAGGCCCAAGAGCAGCAACCATAGCAGGGAGGGGCTGGTTACTTCCCGGACGAGCACCTGGGCAACTTGCAGCCAGTTGTCCAGCGAGAAGAACCAGGCGATGGCCCCAGGCAGGACCTTCAAAGTAGCCGGACTCACCGGCGGGGCGCTGCGGACCCACAGGAGGTGCGTGGCGAGATAGTCGTCGTAGTCGGCGATGGTCTCTATGAGCCGGCTGGAGGCATAATCCAAATCGCCCAAGGCACGCAGATAGGTATCGGTGGCGGCGATGACCTTAGTGAGCAGCGATGCGCGCACTTGTGCCAGTTCCCGGAGCTCGTCGCGCAGGTCCGATGGTAGCGGTCCCTCATGATCCATCGTCAGCGTGGCGACGAAGGTGTCCGGGTCGCGCAGGCGCAACACCTCCTCGTCGTAACGGATCTGCTTCAGCATGGCAGCGGCGATCGCTTGCTCCCGTTCCTTTGCTTCCCTGCGGTAGGGACGCTGGTCGGGCAGTTTCTGCCGCCGGTCGAAGAGGATCTGGCCGAGGGTCTGGGTTAGACCCCCTATCTCCAGTCGCCGGCGGGTGTTGCGCAGCTCATCGCCGAGGCGCTCGGTCTCCGCGACCACCTGGGCCTGCCGGGTATGAATCCCATCATGAGCCGCGATGAACTCGGACAGCTCACCGGTGAGCTGCGCGTTCCGTGCGGCCAGATCCTCCAGGAGGGGATGCTTCCCGGCGACCTCCCGTTGGGCGGCTTCCGCCGCAACGCGGGCCTGTTCGGCCTCCTGGTGACGGTGCCGATCGAGCTGTTCCTCGAGCTGATGTTGCCGGGTGCGGAGCAACGCCAGCTCGTGCGTGGAGACGTCCCTCCGGGCCTTCAACAGGGCCTCGCGCGCCGCGTGGCTCAAGAGGTCTTGGTCCAACATATGGAGCTCGGCGCGCAGCTCCCGGCGGCGCGCCTGCAAGGCCCAGCGGCGGGCCTCGGTGAGGAGTGGTGGTTCTTCCTGCGAGAGCGGTAGACCGTTTTCGGCGTCGAGCCGTTCGAGCTCGATTTTGGCCGCGGTGATACGGTCGCGCAGCTGGGCGGGACGCTGCGACCAGGTCTCGAGTTTCTGCTCCAGCTCACCGAGCTTGGCCTCCACCGCGGCGGTATCGGCCCGATACTTGGTAAGCCGCTGTTCGAGTTCCTTGACCGGGCGCCCTGCCGGCAGCGGTTCGATTGCAGGCTCAGGGGCCGAGGCCTCGAGTCGGCGACGAATCTCCTCGGTCTGCTCCGGTGCCGTTTCCAGAGCCTCCACAAAGGTGGCGGTCCTGGCCTGGTAGGTCTCGGCAGCCTCCAGACTGCCTAGGGCCTTGCGGTATAGCTCGCTTAGTCTGGTTTTTGTGGCTTCGTTCAGGTCTGCGGCGGAGGCGATCTCCTTGCTCCTGCTCTCGATCATGTCCGGCGTGACCGCGGGGCTCGGCAGGTACCCGGGCTTGCCTGGGGTCGAGGAGTCCGCCTGCGGTGGCTGGGCTTGCAGCCCCCGGAAGGAAACTAGCAGGGAAACGAGCAACGCCAAGGCCAGGACCAACAGGGTACCCCCTGTGGTCGTTGATGCCTTACGGCGTCGCCTTCGATTCGGGTCGCCGGGGCGGGTTATCCGAGTCGTCGGGCCCGCGGGTGCACAGATCGGATAGCCTGGCCGGTAGGAGACATGACCGCGGGAACGCGTGTCGGCATGGGGAGCGGGCAGCCGGGATAACCGAATCCTTTTTTTCCGCAAATGAACGCGAATCGACGCAAATCGGCCACAATCGCTTGCCATCATTGACGATCCCTCATCCCGTCGCATCCATGCGTCCATTCGCGTCGATTCGCGGCTAACGCATCCGTGAAGGTCCTGCTCGCCTAGTATTATAGGCAGTCGAACGAGTCAAGTTTTGTGTGCGCTGCACAAAAAATTCATGCCTCGTCAGTTGTGTAATTTGAACCTCAGAGACACAAAGCGTTCCCGAGCATCCATTATGTCTTAGAAGCTGTCTAAAGACTAACTCATTGATTTTAAACCTGCATCCCGATCACCACAGCAGAGGGATGGGATTCGGGCCCGGCGGATTTTCGGCAGCCGAGGACGGTGAGGACGTGGTCATGCCGGGCGGTTGCGGCTTGGTATCCCTGGAGGTGATCTGCCGGGTCATCTCCCGGGTCACCAACAACCGATAGCCGAGCCGCCGGGCGGCAGGGAGCGCGTCACGGTCGATGACGAAGATGTTTATCGCCCCGGTGGAGGCACCGCACACGCTGATGTGGTCCAGACCGTCTGTGCCCTTGTAGCGCTCCGTCACCTCGATACCTGCATCTGCCAGCTCCTTTGCCATCGCTTCCAGGGCAACCTCACGACCCATTCCGCATTGCAGGGTCCCGTCGTACATGTAGATGCGGATGGTGTCCGCATCGAACACCCACAGCCCATAGCCGCCCGCGTCCGGGTTTTTCGCTAAGAAGGCGGACCAATCGGCGGCGGAGACCTCCATCACGTTCGCCTCCCCCGTGGGGGTACCGCAGCGGCTCGTCTCATGCTGCGGCAGCTTGCGCCTTGCGGCCGAGACCACCTTGACGCCCTGTCCGCGCAACAGGTCGGCGGCCTGATCAGGCGGTATGCCCGTACCCTCGACACATTGGATCGCCCCCGTGAGCTGATAGATAAGGATGGGCTTTTCGGCGACGGCTACCGCCGCCCACAACATCAGCAGGAGTATCGGAATTTTGTTCATGCGGTGCCATCCCGGTATCGATCATCGAGAAGGGGATTCGCCGAACCCTGGTACGTCGCAGGCCGGCGGTGAGGATCCCATTCTACAGCAGGCATGGGATCGGCTCACTGCGCATCCGGTTTGCCCGCAGGGCGGGCGCGTATAAATTTCTTTTTGATTAACAAGTTACTACCAGCCGTGTCGATTGGGCAAAGCCGGGAGCGC
>NZ_FLUY01001871.1 GCF_900092655.1 Candidatus Thiosymbion oneisti | reverse complement strand
GGCGTGGACAACCGAGGCTGAACGCGCCGTAACCCGACATCCCAGGCTGGCTCCCATCATCGTCTGTCGGGTTACGGCGCGCCCCAATC
>NZ_FLUY01001872.1 GCF_900092655.1 Candidatus Thiosymbion oneisti | reverse complement strand
ACCCAACCGAACACCGAAGCACGCGCCTAACCCGACCTACCACGACCAGCGGCCGGCAGCTAACTTAATGGCATTGACTTTCAGGTAAAGAGTAAACCCGGAATGGAAAGCGAAGTTCTCCTAATCACCGACCGGGGGCGTTGTATCAGGTGTTCTTCCTGTGCTTCGCTGGCTCCGGGCTGTTTTCTGGTTGAGGAAGAAGGTAGCCGCGTCATCCGACAACCTGCGTCTGACGATGAGCGGTCTTGCTGCCAAGAAGCCGTGTTGAATTGTCCGGCTCAGATCATAGCGATCATTTGATCCATATGACTGCTACTGCTATGCCGGAGACGAGAGTCAGGCTGAGGCGAAGGGACCGGGAGCAACTTTTACGCGACGCCTGGCTGCGTCATGACGCGCTATGGTTTGGTTATGTCTCTGAGCACCTGGATGACAAGCTCGTCAATGTAGGCAACCGGATGATCGTAGAGCGCCTGGCCGAATACGAAATGCTGTCGTTGATGCGCAAGCTGCGCCTATGGCCGGGAAATGGGGATGCCGCAACCCTGAAGGCGCTCTTTGAAATTGGTATCGATCTCTATCAAACCCGTTACTCGCCGGTGGAGATCGAACTGCTCCCTGGTAACTGCTTGGGTGTTTCCATGCATGACTGTTGGGCCTGTAAGGCCGTGCGTGAGGCCGGCCGGTTGGATCGCTATCGGTGCGGCCCTTGGGCACGTCTGAAAGGATGGCTCAAGGCGGTAGGCATAATCCCTAAACTGAAGCCGGATCCCGGGCTCTGTCTGGCGTTGCAAGAGCAAGGGGCGGAAGAGGTATGTCGGGTGGAGGTAGCCATTCCTTAGCAATCCTGAATGAGTTGGCGCGGTTTGGGGGAAAAGATCCCTCCTGCGTCGGGACAGGGACGCTCGTTCCCACGCTCCAGCGTGGGAACGGCAGCTTGTCCGCTCCAGCGGACGCGGCTCTTCTGTGCTGATCGGC
>NZ_FLUY01001876.1 GCF_900092655.1 Candidatus Thiosymbion oneisti | reverse complement strand
TATGCATGTCCAGATCGACAGTAACTACACGTTACAACTTGTTGTCTTAGATAGAAATAATGTGGGGATATCTCAGGGACAGACCACGTTATTTCAATTTGGTGCTGTCCTGTATTAATGTAACCGCCTAACCTTCGCGTTAGGTATCCTATATGTCGGGTCCCGCAATGGAAGTCAAATTAAGCAAGCAACAAAAAGTCACCGTAAAGGGTTCGGAAGATATTTATCTGATCATGCGCCAGATTCTCCGGAGAGAATAAAATCGGTCAAGGTCAGGAACACTTCTGGATGGTGGGTTTGAATCAGGCGAACAAAATCCTCTATATCGAGTTGGTCGCTCTGGGGTCTGCCAACATGGCGGGCATCAACCCCAGAGAAGCCTTCCGCATGGCGATTTACAAGCTCGCCGTTCAGGT
>NZ_FLUY01001878.1 GCF_900092655.1 Candidatus Thiosymbion oneisti | reverse complement strand
GAAGGCTCTTTATGGATTCCAGACTGTTAGCGCAGCAGCAGACCGAGGAGGGAATCCATGAGCCCTTTGCCGCGGTTTT
>NZ_FLUY01001879.1 GCF_900092655.1 Candidatus Thiosymbion oneisti | reverse complement strand
TTCAATGGAAAACTCCTAAAACAATAAGGTTGATACCTATGAATACATCTGAAATTAAAAAAATGAGCACTATTGAGCGTCTCCAAACTATGGAGGCTATATGGAATACCCTTCTTTATGATGAGATCGAGATTGAGTCTCCTGAATGGCATCGGGATATTCTTGAGGAAAGAAGAAGAAAGATAGACAGCGGTAAAGCAAAGTTCTTTTCTGTTGAAGAACTGAAGGAACGTCATAAGCAATGAGAATCAAGAACGTTCTCATCCTGGAAGAGGCTATGGTCGATCTGGAGGATGGGAAATGTTTCTATGATGAAAAGGAGGCTGGCGTTGGCAACTATTTTTGGGATAGCCTACTTGCCGATCTTGAGTCATTGGTGATCTATGCCGGGATTCACAGCAAAAGATTTGGTTTTCAGCGAATGTTAGCCAAAAGATTTCCATACGCTATCTACTATGAAATTAAAGAAGAGACAGCCTATGTTGTTGCTATTTTACCAATGCGTAGAAATCCAGCATGGATAAAAGGACAACTGAAAGAAAGAAACCAACAAAAAATTGGGAGAAAAGGGGCTAGGCTCAATTCTTGCTGAACAGAAAAACCACCGCATTCGGTCCGCGTAGGTTGCGGTGAGCGCACTGAACCGCATCATTGGATGTGATTGGCATCGAAATAATCCAGCTGGGATTGAGTATAGGAAAATCGATCCGGCAGCCTTCATGAAGCCGCGGAGCAGTTTAAACCACAAAGGCACAAAGGGCGCAAAGACGATGAATGATTGAGCCGTAGAGTACGCAGAGATCTGTTTCAATAACTTCTCCGCGACTTTGTGGTTTAAAGGGTCTAGATAACTTTAGAGTGGATTTTCTTTCAGCAGGGTCAGTATTCTATCATAGAGGTTTTCCTCGCGGTAATTAAATCTGAATTCACATTCCTTGAGGTGTAGATGAAACGT
>NZ_FLUY01001880.1 GCF_900092655.1 Candidatus Thiosymbion oneisti | reverse complement strand
CTGAGGTATCCCCACATTATTGCAATCTAAAACAACGAGTTATGGAGCGAATGAGCGGCCACGATGCCCTCATGGCTCGTTC
>NZ_FLUY01001881.1 GCF_900092655.1 Candidatus Thiosymbion oneisti | reverse complement strand
GTGGGAACGAGCCATGAGGGCATCGTGGCCGCTCATTCGCTCCATAACTCGTTGTTTTAGATTGCAATAATGTGGGGATAC
>NZ_FLUY01001882.1 GCF_900092655.1 Candidatus Thiosymbion oneisti | reverse complement strand
GGGATGTCTGGGAGGGGCAGGGGACATAACCCAACCCTATGTGCTGTAGCCGCCTGAGAGGCTGTCTAAAAACTAACACATTGATTTTCGCTGGCTCCCCACGCTCCAGCGTGGGAGCAGCTCCCGACGCTCCAGCGTCGATTAAGCGCCTCGGTCGGCTAACCGCCAACGCCGATCAGCACAGAGGTGCTGCGTCCGCTGGAGCGGACAAGATGGCGTTCCCACGCTGGAGCGTGGGAACGAGCGCAGCAACCTACACCCTTGCGGATCCAAAAGGCTCATGCGACCGGGGTGTCTGGGAGGGGCGCGGCGGACGCGCAACCCACCCCTATGTGCTGTAGCCGCCTGGGGGGGAAACTACGAATCGTGCGAATCGATCCGCAAAGATCGATTTTTCTTTGGTTAGGGTCCGTTCCTCGCCTCAACCGATGCGCTCTTTGCGTCCTGTGCGCCTTTGTGGTTCAGGCTGTCCCGCAGCCGAGAAACCCTAGCTCCATACGGCGGGTTGAGTTTTCCGGTGGACACAGCCCACCCTACACAGCATCAAGCCCCGCCTTCCCGGTGGTGCAGGAAATACTCGATCAACCCGTGGGTAGAGGTATCGTGCTCCGCGCTCACCTTGCCTGCTTCCAGCTCCTTCAGGATTACCCCTGCGAGCTGTTTT
>NZ_FLUY01001884.1 GCF_900092655.1 Candidatus Thiosymbion oneisti | reverse complement strand
TCTTCCTGCACCGCTATAATACGGAGCTATTGCCAGCTACTGGTTAAGCTGGCATTTAAAAATTAACCACCACCCAAAAAATATATTGTGCGTCTGACGGCAGAAGAACGGGCGCAGCTCAGCGAGTTGGTCAACAAAGGCCAGGCCGCAGCATACAAGATCAAGCACGCTCATGTTCTGCTCAAGGTCGATGCCAACGGACCGGATTGGAATGATGTGCAAACCGCAGAAGCCTTTTCATGTGCCTTGCGAACCGTCTCTAACCTACGCCAACGCTTTGTGGAGCAGGGGCTTGAAGCCGCACTGGGGCGCCGGAAACAGGCTCGCCCGTCACGGGAGCCGATTCTGGATGGCGAGCAAGAAGCGCGTCTCATCCAACTGGCTTGTAGTGAACC
>NZ_FLUY01001885.1 GCF_900092655.1 Candidatus Thiosymbion oneisti | reverse complement strand
GGGGACCTTGAAAAATCCAGCTTTTCAGGGGGGCGTGAGTAGTTAATGAAATACTACGGACTTATGCCGAACTGGGAGCGAAAAGGTGGGTAATGCCCTGCGATTCACTTTTCCAGGTAGCCTGTTCGGCCTGTCTTTGGCCTGTTCAGGCAACAGCAGGCGCACCTTTCCTACCTTTGGTCAGCTGCAGGTAGCGCATCAGGTTGTAGGTCAGGTTTATCAAACCGATCTTGACTTTGGCCCGAGCTAACCCAATGGTGCGGATGAATTTCCCGCCCAGGCTGTTCTCCTGGAAGCCAAAGACATGCTCGACGCGGGAGCGGATATTCGAACGCTGGCGATTGTTCGCCTGCTGCTCGTGACTGAGCGGTCGGTTGCGCTGACCTTTCTCGCAGATATGACTCTCGTAGCCGGCGTCTTGCAGAACCTGCTCCGTTTCTTCACTGCGGTACGCGCTGTCAGCCCACACCGCCGGGTCCACGTTGTCGGGATCGACGAGGTCGTCAAACACCTGGCTATCATGCACATTCGCCGGCGTCGTCTTGAACCGGCGGATGAGCTTGTGCTCAGCATCGATACTGATGTGGTTCTTGTAGCCAAAATAGCGTTTGCCGCGCTTTCCCGTCCAACGTCCATCCACGTCTTTTTGGGCACGCTTGGCCTCGCCCCAGGCTTGTGGAACCTCACCGTTCTTGAGCTGCTGGTTCTCCTCGCGGCGATTCCGTTGGATCGGCACCGGGACGATAGAAGCATCAATGATCTGGCCTTGCCTGGCCTCGAAGCCCTCAGCCACCAGGAAGTCGTCGAAGCGATTGAACACCCGCTCCAGCAGCCCCAACTCCTTGAGTCGTTCGCGAAAGCGCCACACGGTGGTCGCATCCGGAACCTCATCCTCGATTCCCAAACCAAGAAACCGCGTAAACGACAACCGATCACGGATCTGGTACTCCACCTGCTCGTCAGCCAAGTTGTAGAGCGTCTGCAAGACCAGCATCTTGAACATCAACACCACATCGAACGGCTTGCGACCCGCTTTGGATTTGCGTTCCTTCTCGTGCACCGGCTCCAGCAGGGGACGAAAACACTCCCATGGGATCGCCGCCGTCAGCCGCTCCAGCGGATCACCCAGCTGGCTGATGCTCTGCAACCGGTTCTCAATGTCAAAGAAGCTGCGCTGGCCCATGGTTTCCCCGTCGATGAGCATTCATTTTGGACTGGCGTGATTTTACCCTCGCTTAGCTCACCACGCAGGCAATTTTGCAAGGTGCCC
>NZ_FLUY01001886.1 GCF_900092655.1 Candidatus Thiosymbion oneisti | reverse complement strand
CCGAACGCGCCGTAACCCAACACGTCAGGTTTGTCCCGACGCAGGAGGGATCTTTTCCCACAACCAACGCCAAATAATCCAGAACCGCGCCCGGATAAGCACGGCGCCGAACGCGGCGTAAGGCAACACGAGGTTTAGGGTTCGTTTTAACCAGACAGCCCCTAAGAGTCCACCATGAACATCAAGCTCGATATTGACATGAGTCCCGAGGAGCTGCGCCGGCTATTGGGCCTACCGGATGTAGAGCCGATTCAGCGCGAGATGCTGGATAAGCTGCGCAAACGCATGGTCGAGGGGGTCGATGAGTACGATCCCCTCAAGCTCTTGCAGCCCTATCTCACCGGCACCCTGGCGTCCTGGGATTTGGTGCAGAAGATGATTTCCGTCGCCGGCAAGAGTAAGGGGGCCACGGAGGCTAGTGGCGCTAGGAATGAGAAGTAGCGACGGCAGCCGGTTGGCCCACTGGTACCGGTAACCAGGAGGGCAACGGCTCTGCCTGGCCGTCATGGGGTTGTGATATGACCCGGCCGTCGAGCCGGGGTCTGCCGGCTGCGTCCAACCCTAACCGGCCTTGAGCGAACCAGCGTACCGCCTCGGGATAAATGTGATGTTCCCGGCTCAGCACCCGCGCGGCGAGTCGTTGCGGATCGTCTCCCGGCTCCACGGGCACCTTGGCCTGTAACACCACCGGACCGCCGTCCAGCGCTTCGGTGACGAAGTGCACGCTGGCCCCATGGACGGTCTCGCCGGCTTCCAGGGCGCGTTGGTGGGTGTGTAGGCCCCGGAATTTGGGGAGCAGGGAGGGGTGGATGTTGAGCATACGCCCTCGAAAGCGGGCCACGAACGCCGGGGTAAGGATGCGCATGAAACCCGCCAGGACGATCAGACCCGGCTCGAATTCGACGATCAAAGCGCCCAGGGCGGCATCATACGCTTCCCGGCTTTGATAGTCCCGGTGGTTCAGGACCCGCGTCTCGATGCCGGCCCGGTGGGCGCGCTCCAGGCCGAAGGCATCCGGCTCATTGCTGATCACGGCGCGGATGCGGATGGGCAAGTCTGCCTGGGTTCCGTCGATGAGGGCCTGCAGATTGCTGCCGCTGCCGGAGATGAGTACGACTACCGGCATGGTATGTCCGTCACTCATAAAGATTCCGGGTAGTGTTTTAGTTTTGTTGTTCTGCTCGTTCCCACGCTCCAGCGTGGGAACGCAGGTGTGGCCGCTCCAGCGGCCAAAGTTTCATGACGCTGGAGC
>NZ_FLUY01001888.1 GCF_900092655.1 Candidatus Thiosymbion oneisti | reverse complement strand
CGTTCCCTACAAAAATAAAGAATCTTGTTAATCCTGAAAATCCTGTGAATCCTGTCCGATTGGAACTTTGCAATGAGCGT
>NZ_FLUY01001889.1 GCF_900092655.1 Candidatus Thiosymbion oneisti | reverse complement strand
TGTGGGGTCCCGGATGATTGCATAGGAACTAAAGTTGGGTCATTGTTGCGTGCCCGAGAGGTTATGGAACTACTGGTAGCC
>NZ_FLUY01001890.1 GCF_900092655.1 Candidatus Thiosymbion oneisti | reverse complement strand
AGCCCCGCTCCCGGTCTCTGGTTCCCACGCAGCGCCTGGGAACGAGAAAACTCAGCCTGACTGATGACCATTTGGACCGGCAAC
>NZ_FLUY01001891.1 GCF_900092655.1 Candidatus Thiosymbion oneisti | reverse complement strand
GCCCGCACCGCCTTCACCGAATCCCTCGAAATCCGCCGCCGCATCCTGCAACGCCTCGGCGAAACCCCAGAGGCCCTGCGCGATCTCTCTATTTCACTCGAAAGAATCGGCAACACCGATCAGGCACTCGGCGATTGGAACCAGGCCCGCACCGCCTTCACCGAATCCCTCGAAATCCGCCGCCGCATCCTGCAACGCCTCGGCGAAACCCCAGAGGCCCT